>JAUZPC010000275.1 GCA_030706105.1 Bacteroidota bacterium
AACTTTTCATTTAGCTTTGATTCCACAACTGTCAGATCTTTTTCTTCAATTTCAAAAGTTAACTCAAGAGTAATGGTTTTTACAAGACCTGATTTAATGCTAACAACAACTAAAAGCTTTGTTGAAGATAAAATGAATAATTGAATTTTCTGTAATACGGCATTATCAATATTGGGATAACTTACGTATGCAAGTTGTCTGGTTATGCTGCTTAGAAGTTTTGATGTCGATTTTAGCAGTTCATCCTTTTCAATTTCCTTTTTTTCAAGTGATTTTTGAATAAGTATTTTTTCTTTATGGTTAAGCTGGGCTATATCCATCAGGGAATCTACATAAAATCTATACCCTTTGTCAGTAGGAATGCGACCGGCAGAAGTATGGGGGTGGTTTATAAAACCGGTTTCTTCTAATTCAGACATTATATTTCTAACAGTGGCAGGGGAGACACCTATATCATACTTTTTAGTAATATTCCGGGATCCAACCGGCGAAGCGGTCAAAATAAACTGCTGAATAATATAACGCAGAATTACTTTTTCCCGTTCATTTAGTTCATGGCTAAGCATAAATTATTAACACAAATTTTAATCTTTACAAACATTAAATATATTAAAAAAATATCAATTTTTTAATGAAAAAGGTAGTGCCGTTTACTAATTCTATTAGGATTAAAAATAGGGGGTAGAGTTCCGGGCAGCTCTTCTAAATAGTTACTTTATAAGAGATTCCCGGAACTCAATTTTTTCAGCCGGTTACAAAATGTTAATTGTTGGCCGATGTAAGCTTTTTAATATCGTCCCTAAGCTTGGCAGCACGTTCATATTCTTCAGCTTCCAGTGCTTCCCTCAATTTATTTTGCAGCGATGCAATTAAATCGGCCTTTGTCTTGGGAATGGGCTCTCTTTCTTTCTCTTTCTGCTTTTCTTCCGGATTTTCTTCATCAACAATTTCATCCTCATCGTCGTAAATGTCATCTGATGGTAAAAAAGCTGCAATATCTAATACAGATTCAGCAACATAAATAGGTACTTGTGCTCTAACTGCCAATGCAATTGCGTCACTCGGTCGTGCATCTACATCATAAGTCAACCCTGAAAGCTCCAATATGATTTTAGCATAAAAAGTACTTTCCCGCAAATCATCAATAATGATCTCAAGAACAATTGCGCCCAAGTTATCCAAAAGACTTTTCATAAGATCATGAGTAAGAGGTCTTTGAGGTTTCATACCTTCAAGTTCGGCTGCAATAGCATGAGCTTCAACATTGCCAATCATAATAGGTAATCTTCTTCTCCCTTCAGATTCTTTTAATACAATTGCAAAAGCTCCACCAGCCGAAGCGCCTGAAGATAATCCCATGATTTCACATAATATTTTATTCAATTGAAACTCCTACTGCTTAAGTTTATTTATTTGTTCGGTTAGAACTGGCAATATTTCAAAAACATCTCCGGTTATCCCGTAATCAGCCACGCTAAATATTGGAGCATCTGCATCTTTATTTATGGCAACAATATATTTTGAAGAAGACATTCCTGCTAAATGCTGGATAGCCCCTGAAATACCACAGGCTATATATAGTGAAGGGGATACGGTTTTCCCGGTTTGTCCCACTTGTTCAGAATGAGGTCTCCATCCGGCGTCCACTACTGCTCTTGAAGCTCCCACTGCTGCCCCGAATGCCTGTGCTAATTTTTCAACCAACGCGAAATTTTCAGGAGACTTTAGCCCTCTGCCGCCGGAGATAATTATATCTGCTTCTGCAACATCTAATTTACTATCCTGCTTATTAATTTCAATAACTTTGGTAGTCAAATCAGGTGCCTCAAAATGTTCAGTAATAATGTCAAGTTTGCATTCGGCAGGGACTATCTTAAATACATTGGTCCTGATTGTAAATACTTTGAGAGGAGAATTTACTTTAAGTTCAGATATGGCTTTACCGGCAAAAATTGGTTTTGAACAAATAATATTCCCATCACTAAAATCAAAATTTGTACAATCAGTTATACAACCTGCTTTTAGAGAAGCAGCAATCCTGGGGGCTAAATCCTTGCCAAATGATGTGTTCGCAAAAAGAATTATTTCTCCAGATAGTTTATTGAAATGTTCGACTATTATTTTTTTGTAAGCGGAAGGAGAGTATAATTCTAAATCGGAATTCTTGTATTCAGTTAACGTAGATAAACCTGTATTTTGAAGAATATCCAAATTTTCAATCCCGTTACCAATAACCAGTGCTTCAAAATTATAGTTTAGCCTGGAAGCAAATAATTTAGCTGCTTCAATAGTTTCTAACGAAGATTTTTTAATTTTATTTTCTCTTTGTTCAAGAATAACTAAAATTTTACTATTCATTTTGTCCCTTATATTATTTTTGCTTCGTCTCTTAATAATTTTACCAGTTCGTTAACTGCAGAAGCATCTGATCCGAGAATCCTGCCGGGATTTTTAACCTTTGGAAGTTTGTAACTTACATTTTCCACTAAATTGCTGACTGAGGTAATATTTATTTCTTCAATAACTTTTTTCTTTGATGCCATTATTCCTTTTAATGTGGCATATCTTGGCTCATTTAGTCCCTTTTGAGTTGTAATTACAATAGGCAGGGTTGATTTCACAACTTCCTTTCCGCCTTCAATTTCTCTTTCGGCAGTAACTTCATTACCCTGGATATCTAATTTTGTAACTATTGAAATACAGTTATAATTTAACAATTCTGCAGTCAGTAATCCTGTGATGCCATTATCATAGTCAACTGATTGCCGGCCGAAAAAAACTATATTACTTCCTAACGTTTTAATTTGGGCTGCCAAATTATCTGCAATATTAAATGGATCCATATAACCATCATATTTAAGCAAAATACCATTATCAACACCCATGGCTAAAGCTTTTTTTATGCCTTCCTTTTTCGCATCGTTGCCCGCCGATATAGCAAATATTTCCCCACCGAACTTTTCTTTAGTTTTTAAAGCTTCTTCTATTGCAAATTCGTCAAATGGATTTATCACATAGCTTAATCCATTTTCATCAATTCTATTATCATCTGTAAGTTTTATTTTAGAAGCAGTATCTGGCACATAATTAATACAAACCGCTATTTTCATTAATGCTCCAAAATTAGAATAATTATAAACATAAAATATATACACTTTAGTAAAAATCCAATGTATTGGCGTATATTCTGAGCATCAAACAACTTTTATCAATTTTTGCAGATGTCTTTTTATATTGAAAATATTATAAGTTTAGTGTAAAATTGTAGTTATGGAAAAATATTTAAATATAGAACAAGAAGTCCCTAATATTTCTCAGGAAACAGATACTGCCATTGGTATTGAAAGCAGGGTTATACTTTATAACGATGATTGGCATACTTTTGATGAAGTCATAAATCAAATAATAAAAGCTGTAAAATGCAGTTTTGAAACGGCCAGAGATTATACTTTTCAAGTGCATGTTAAGGGCAAATGTATAGTATTTAACGGTGATCTACCTTCTTGTTTAGGCGTGTCTTCAGTCCTTGAAGAAATTCAGCTTAATACTCAGATTATCACATAATTCCTCTTTTGTTGCTTTATCCAGCCCTATCTCGGAAATAACCATTTATTTGGGTAATAATAATTTAATTTCTTATTAGCTAAAATTATGTTAAATTTAAAGTTTAATTATATTTTGAAAAGATAAAATGCCTAATTATAGAGACGATATTAGAAATATAGCAATTATTGCTCATGTTGATCACGGAAAGACTACATTAGTTGACCACATGCTAAAACAAACCGGTGCCTTTAGAGCTAACCAGCAGGTTGAAAAAAGGATCATGGATTCCAATGCCTTGGAAAAAGAAAGAGGCATTACTATTTTAGCCAAAAACTTAAGTGTAGAATATAAGAATCATAAAATCAATATTATTGATACTCCCGGCCATGCTGATTTCGGCGGTGAAGTTGAACGTACTTTACGTATGGTTGATGGTGTCCTCCTTTTAGTTGACGCTGCCGAGGGCCCATTGCCTCAAACGAAATTTGTTCTTAAAAAATCACTGGACTTGGGACTAAAACCAATAGTCGTGATAAATAAAATCGATAGAAAAGATGCTCGTGCCAATGAAGTTTTAGACGAAGTATTTGATTTATTTGTTTCGCTTAACGCTAACGAAGAACAGCTTGATTTCCCATTTGTTTATGCTATTGCTAAACAGGGAATAGCAAAAAGAAATTTAGAGGATACCAACACAGACTTGGTTGCCCTTTTTGATATGATTCTTGAAGAAATTCCTGCTCCTGAAACTGATGCTGAAGATGATTTTCAGATGCTTATTTCTTCAATCGATTATAACGATTATCTTGGAAGAATTGGTATTGGAAGGGTGCAGAACGGTAAAGTAGCTCTGGGTGACAGTATTATCCATATTAATAAGGATGGAGATAAAAGCACTGAGAAAATTACTAAATTATACTGCTTCCAGAATATTAAAAGAATTGAAGTTGATGAACTTACAAGCGGTGATATCGGAGCGATTGCAGGTCTTGAAGATGTTGATATTGGTGATACAATTGCTTCTCCAAATAAACCTGAGGGACTTCCTTATGTTGCAATAGATGAGCCTACCCT
>JAUZPC010000276.1 GCA_030706105.1 Bacteroidota bacterium
CTGGTCTATCTGTTTGGCATCATAAAGCTTTAATCTTTCAGCCATAACGTTAAATGCATTGGCAAGCTCTTCCAGTTCATCATTTGTGCTTATCTCAAGTTTTTGGTCATAATTTCTTTCACTGATTGATTTAATCTTTTTGGTAAGCTCCTTTATCGGTTCTACAATTCTTGATGGAAAAGTATATACAAATGAAAGGCTGATAAATACGCTGAAAATGGCAACAGTTAACATATAAAAAATTTCATCATCAGCCTTTGTCTGCATTTTATTGGTCTTGTCATTAATTGCACTGATGTTAAGTTTGTATATATCCAGGATTTTATTCTTAACGGAGAGATAGCTTTCGCGTAATTCAAAAATATCCGATTCCGTTATCTGTGCGTTATGTTTTAACTGCTCATAGGTATTTAAATAATCTCTGTATGCAGTGTGAAGCTGATTAACAAGCTCTGCTTCACCAATTTCACTAATGTTTTTTGTTTCAAGCTTCAGATTTTTTTCAAATATGCTTTTGGACTCAGCATAGTTTTTTACTTCAATGCTGTCAAAAACTTTACTCCTGTCCAGACTTTTTTGCTGGGATGTATTTATATAATCCAAAGAACTAATCATGTACATGGTATAGTCTACCGATGCATAATTGTCCTTTATGGTTCCTTTGGATTGCTGTGCCAGTTGATTAATGAATAATATTCCCAGCACACTTAGCAGTAATATTACTGTAAATAAAAATATTACTCCTAGACTTATTTTACTTTTTATTGTTTTCATCTGATGACACCAGTAGAATATCTATATTCTCTTTTGAAGTTAATGATGATAATTCGCGGAACAAATTATTTGGTTTTAATCTATACATGATTGTAAAATTAGGTCTGCCGATAACTATCAAAGCAGCTTCTCTTGATTTGGCAAATTCTACAATCGATTTTGCAATTTCATTGCTGCTTATTTCTTCAACTTCCGCTCCTAATTCGGCAGCAAGCTTAAAATTATTTAACAAGTACCTTTGTATTTTGGGATCTATGTTTTCAGTTTTTTCTTTATCCGCCTGAACATAAACCACAAACCATTTTGAGTTATAAAGTGCTGCAAGACGTGATGATCTTCTTATGAGCTTTTTGCCGGACTCATAATTTGTGCTAAGCGCAGTAACTATAGCATTCATTTTATCTCTGGAAGGAAGGGGTATTTCTCTTATGATTTTCCTTTCCACCTGGCGTGATACTTCTTTTAATGCCAAATCACGCAGTTGAAGAAGTCTGTCTTTCTGAAAAAAATTCTGAAGTGCTATAGGCACTTTCTGCATGTCATAAATTTTTCCTTCTTTAAGCCTGTCAAGCAGATCTTCAATTGTAAGATCAACATTTACTACTTCATCTGCGGAATGGATAACTCTGTCCGGAACTCTCTCTGTTATCTTAATACCGGTTATCTTTTCAACCTGTTCATTTATGCTTTCAATATGTTGAATGTTTACCGTACTGATTACATTTATTCCTGCTTCAATTAGTTCATTTACATCCTGCCATCTTTTTTCATTCTTTGAACCGGGGATATTAGTATGTGCCAGCTCATCAACCAAAACAACCTCAGGCTTTTGAAGAATTATGGAGTCAACATCCATTTCTTCAAGCTGTTTCCCTTTATAGAAAATATTTTTTCTTTTCATTGCAGGAAGGCCTTCTAACAGCTTGGCAGTTTCTTTTCTTCCATGAGTTTCAATATAACCGACAACTACATCAACTTTATTGTTAATAAGTTCCTTAGCTTCAAGAAGCATCCTATACGTCTTACCCACACCGGCAGCCATGCCGATATAGATTTTTAACTTGCCTTGCCTGGAAGCGCGGATAAGATTTAAAAATCTTTCTGCCGATATCGATATTTGAGGTTCCATTGATAACATATTATTTGTGATTATTTGTTTATATGCTTACCATAATTAACAGTATGGATTCAAAGATAATAAAATAACTAATTATTATTACTTCTGCCATTATTATAAAGCACCGCTACAACATGAAGCAATCAGCTATTTCTTATTTTAATTCATCAAGTGCCATATTCAATTTCAAAACATTAACTCTCTCAGTACCGAATAATCTTAAAATCGGTTTCTCAGTATGTTGGATAACTAATTCCTTTAACTTTTCTCTGCCTAATCCTCTTTCCTTAGCGATTCTTGGGATCTGTATAATTGCTGCCTGGGGAGAAATATGGGGATCAAGTCCGCCGCCTGAAGCAGTCACTAAATCGGAAGGTATTTCGCTTCTCTTTATTTCAGGATTTTTTTGTAAAAATTCTTTTATCCTTTTTTCCACTTGTTCAAGATACTCTTTGTTGTTGGGGGCTTTATTAGAGCCGCCTGACGATGAAGCATCATAATCAACTGCCGAAGGTCTTCCCCAAAAATATTTATTTGAATAAAATTTCTGTCCAATATTTTCATACCCGACCAGTTTTCCGTTTTTATATATCGGCAGGCCGTTAGCTTGTTGCGAAAATAATAAACCTATTCCCCAAATAAGAAATGGGAAAAGTAAACCGAATATTATTACAGTTAATAGGTTAAGTTTAATATCTTTTAAAATTTTCATTTTCATTTCCTTTATTCTATACAAATAGAGAAACAGCTAAATCAATTAATTTTATTCCCACAAACGGGACAATCAATCCGCCTAAACCATAGATTAGTAAATTTCTGGTTAATAGGGCAGTTGCCCCAATCGGTTTATACTTAACACCCTTTAATGCAAGAGGAATAAGTACCGGAATGATAAAGGCATTAAAAATAACTGCTGAAAGAATTGCAGATTCAGGGCTGTTGAGCCTCATAATATTTAATGCATTTAAACCGGGAATTGATGCTGCAAATAATGCCGGAACAATTGCAAAATACTTGGCAACATCATTAACTATGGAAAATGTAGTTACATTTCCTCTTGTAATTAAAAGCTGTTTGCCAATTTCAATAACTTCAAGCAGCTTGGTCGGGTCACTGTCCAGATCGACCATATTGGCAGCTTCTTTAGCGGCCTGGGTACCTGAATTCATTGCAACACCAACATCAGCCTGGGCAAGAGCAGGGGCGTCATTTGTTCCGTCACCCATCATTGCAACAAGCTTTCCTTCTCTCTGCTCGTTAAGTATATAGTGCATTTTATCTTCAGGCTTTGCCTCAGCAATAAAATCATCTACTCCGGCCTGTTCTGCAATAAACTTTGCTGTTAAGGGATTATCTCCGGTTACCATAACAGTTTTTACGCCCATTTTTCTAAGCCGCTCAAATCGTTCACTAATTCCCGGTTTTATAATATCCTCAAGCTGGATAACTCCAACGGCTTGTTTATCAATTGCTACTACAAGGGGAGTTCCGCCTTTTTCAGCAATACCATTAACAAACTCTTCAATAACCTTATGGTTGCCATTATTATTGAGTGTCCAGTTCTTAATGGCAGCCCAGGAGCCTTTCCTGATTTGTTTCCCATCAGGTAAGTCAACACCGCTCATTCTGGACTCAGCAGTAAACTCTATGAACTTTCCCTCTGTTGTATTCATTTCAAGGAAATGTGAGTCTTGTTTTGCACCAAGCTCAACAATTGATTTACCTTCCGGTGTCGGGTCGGCCAAAGAGCTTAGCATAGAGTAATTTACAAATTCATTTTTATCCATCCCGTTTACGGGAAACATATTAGTAGCTTTTCTGTTGCCGATTGTAATGGTACCTGTTTTGTCAAGCAGAACCACATCAATATCACCGGCATTTTCAACCGCTTTGCCGGACTTTGCAATTACATTTGCCCTCAAAGCTCTGTCCATGCCTGCTATCCCTATTGCAGAAAGCAGCCCGCCTATGGTGGTAGGAATCAGGCAGACAAAGAGGGAAATTAAAGCTGTAATTGTTACTGATGAATGTGCAAAATTACTGAACGGCTTAAGAGTTACTACAACTAATATGAATATAAGCGTAAATCCGGCAAGTAAAATTGTTAAGGCAATTTCATTAGGGGTCTTTTGGCGGTTGGCCCCCTCAACCAGAGCAATCATTTTATCAAGAAATGATTCACCCGGTTCAGTAATAACTCTTACTTTAATTCTATCTGATAAAACTTTTGTACCGCCTATAACTCCTGAGTGATCTGTACCGGCCTCTCTTATTACCGGGGCTGATTCTCCTGTAATTGCTGATTCGTCAATTGAAGCAATGCCTTCAACTATTTCTCCATCAATTGGTATAGTATCTCCGGCTTCGGAAATGAATATATCACCCTTTTTTAGTTTTGAGGAAGAAACAATTTTAATCTCATCGGCGCCGACAATCAATTTTGCTTCTGTTTCTTCTCTGGTTTTTCTTAACGATAATGCCTGGGCTTTGCCCCTGGCCTCTGCAATAGCTTCCGCAAAGTTTGCAAATAATAAAGTCAGGAAAAGAAGAAGGGTTATTACAAAATTATATCCAAAATATCCCTCTCCGCTATTGGGTGATATTAAAGAGAGTATTGTAATAGCCAGCATTATTACGGTACCGATTTCAACAGTAAACATAACAGGATTTTTTAACATCAATCTGGGGTCTAATTTTACAAATGATTCCGCAATTGA
>JAUZPC010000277.1 GCA_030706105.1 Bacteroidota bacterium
AAGCCTTACTGAGGGTGGTGTAATTAAAAACGGTTTTAGTATTGAGCTTGATGAGCTTAGAAATATATCTTTGCACGGTAAAGACTGGATAGCAAATCTCCAAAAAACTGAGCGGGAACGAACAGGGATATCTTCCTTAAAAGTTAATTATAACAGAGTATTTGGTTATTATATTGAAATTAGTAATGCAAATAAAGAAAAAATTCCTGATGATTACATTCGCAAGCAGACTCTTGTAAATTCAGAAAGATTTATAACCCCTGACCTTAAAGTTTACGAAGATAAAATTCTTCATGCGGAAGAAAAAATATATGATCTGGAAAGCCAGTTATTCAATGAAATAAGGCTTGCTGTTGCTGCTCGTGCCGAAGAGATTCAGTTTAATGCACAGCTAATAGCAATGCTTGATTGTTTCTTATCATTTGCAGAATGTGCTGTCCAGTATAATTATGTTAAACCGGAATTAAGCGATGGGACTCACTTGAATATTGTGGAGGGACGGCATCCGGTAGTTGAAAGAATTCTGCCTCCGGGTGAAAAGTATACTGCAAACAATTGTTTCCTTGATAATGAAGAAAATCAGATTATTATTCTTACGGGTCCTAATATGGCCGGTAAGTCGGTTTTTCTTCGCCAGCTTGGGCTTATTGTATTGCTTGCGCAAATTGGATCTTTTGTCCCTGCTAAAGAAGCCAAAATGGGAATTGTTGATAGAATATTTACCCGTGTTGGAGCCAGCGATAACATAACTACCGGGGAGAGTACATTTTTAGTTGAAATGCAGGAAGCTGCTAATATCTTAAATAATGCTACTTCAAAAAGTCTTATTCTCCTGGATGAGATAGGGAGGGGTACAAGTACGTTTGACGGTATCTCAATTGCATGGGCTATCACTGAATACCTGCACCAGAATTCCGAAATATCTGCTAAAACACTATTTGCAACTCACTACCATGAACTAAATGAAATGGCAGAGATTTTCCCGCGTATCCAGAATTATAAAGTTGAAGTACGGGAATATGACGACAAAGTTATTTTCCTTCATAAAGTAAGTAAGGGCTCTGCTGACCATAGCTATGGCATTCAGGTTGCGCAGATGGCCGGTCTTCCAGTCTTTGTTACTAATAGGGCTAAAGAAATATTGAATAACCTTGAAAGTAAAGAACTAACGCCTTACGAGACAAGAAAAGCAAAGTTTAAAAAATTGAAAGATGACGGGTTGCAGTTAAGTTTATTTGAAGCTGAAGTAAAAGATGATGTTTTAAGAAATGAACTGAATGAAATAGAAATAAATAATTTAACACCAATTGAAGCACTGAATAAACTAAGCCAGCTCAAGAACAAAGCTTCAGAAGAGTAGAGTTGGAATATAAATGTTTATTGCATTGTGTGGGTACTATTTAAACTGTGAAATATTCTAAAGCAAAGAAAATTGTTTTACTTAAATAATTCTTATTAATAATTAACAAAAGAGAAATTATGAAATTAACTAAGTTGGATTCAGCATCTTTAATTGCTGTTAAACAATGCATGGGTGCAAAGAAAAGCGAAAAAATACTGGTAATTACAGATGAATTGAAACGCGAAATAGGACTTTCACTTTATAATGCCGCTATTTCTTTAGGCTGCAAAGCTTTACTTGTAGAAACTAAATCTGGAAAAATTAATGGCGAAGAGCCAATGGAAGAAGTTGCAGAATTAATGAAAAAATTTGATGTAGTATTAATTCCTACAGCCAAATCATTAACGCATACTGATGCAAGGAGAGCTGCTTCTGCTTTGGGTGTTAGAATTGCTACCTTCCCCGGAATTACAAATGAAGTTATGGTAAGAGGAATGAATGCCGATTATAAAAAAATTGCTAAGCTTACTATTAAACTTACAAGTATTTTGGAAAAGGGGAGTCAGGTAAGAGTTACTGCTCCTTCCGGTACGGATATTTCCTTCAGCATTAAAGGCAGAAAAGCTTATGCAAGTAAGGGGTTGTTTCATGCTAAAGGTGAAAGCGGAAACTTGCCAACAGGTGAGGCATTTTTAGCCCCGGTAGAAGGTTCATCAAATGGTGTATTTGTTGTAGATGGTTCCATGGCAGGATTGGGTCTTATTAAAAATGCTAATATAAAAATTGAAGTTAAAGATGGATATGCAACAAAAATTAGCGGTGGTGCGTTAGCTTCTAAATTAAAGAAACAGCTTGATTCAGTTGGCAAAGAAGCCAGAAATATTGCTGAATTTGGTATAGGTACTAATGATAGTGCTAAGTTAAGTGGAGTCCTTTTAGAAGATGAAAAAGTTTTGGGAACTATCCACATTGCACTTGGTAATAATGTCTCAATGGGCGGTAATATAAATGTCCCAATACATTTAGATGGACTAATTAAAAAACCTACTGTTTATCTTGATGATAAAATTATTATGAAGGATGGGAAATTGTTGGTATAAATTATATCCGAAGTCTTAAAAAGCAGGTTTATTTTTATTAGTAGCAGGAACAGTTTAGTTAAATTGCTCCTGCTATTCTTTTATTAGACGATGTTAATTTAATCAATCCATAATTTTGCCTTAAATTATTTAAGTTTAAGGACTTATGCCCACGACCCTCAATAGTTGAAATTACAGCACAATTATTTTTAAAAACCACAAAAAACAGCTTAAAATGATTTGTAAATTTGAAAATTGTAGTTAATTTATGAGTGTAAATTTTCAATGTTAAATAATTGAATTGAAATGGAGTACAATTATTACGGCTGTATAGTTTGTCTTGTATCGTTGTATTTATTTAATACGTTGGTGCAACAAGCAAAACATCAAGATGCTTTTAGTGCCCTATAAAGAAAGCCGGATAAATGAATTTGCCTCATTCAAAATATTCCATACGTACTAATTCATTGGAGTTTATTGTAATTATCTTAGCTCTGTTCCTTTGGTAAAAAAATGGATATGATTAAATAATTTCATCTGACCGTTTATTGGAAAAGCTCCATTGCGGTTTTTATAATAAATAAAATACTAATTCTATGAAAACAATTGATATTAAAGAAACTCCTATCAATCATGATATTGTTAAGAGAATTATTCAGGAATGTAAAATCCCTAACGTTGGAAAAGCTTCAATTAGAGAAATAAAAAAGATTATCGATCTTATTCAAAATGCGACAGGGGAGAAGTTCGTTCGCATGGAAATGGGCATCCCCGGACTTCCCGCCTGCGAGGTTGGCATAAATGCAGAAATAGAAGCACTTAAAAAAGGTGTGGCTGCAATTTATCCTGATATTCAAGGTATCCCGACTTTAAAAGAGGAAACGGCAAGATTCTGCAAACTATTTCTGGATATTGATGCTAATCCGGAATATTGCTTTCCAACTGTCGGTTCGATGCAGGGTGGATTTGCGTCAATGATGACCGTTAATAGGCTTTATGAAGGAAAGAATAAAACACTTTTCCTTGATCCCGGATTTCCGGTTCATAAAGTACAGGCTCAGGTTATGGGTATAGGCTATGAGTCCTTTGATGTTTATGACTATAGAGGCGATAAACTTCATGACAAACTGGAATCTTATTTGGCTAAAGGCGATATATCTTCTATTTTATATTCAAATCCGAATAATCCTTCCTGGATTTGCTTTACAGATAAGGAGCTAAGAATAATTGCTGAACTTGCTAATAAGTATAATGTCATTATTCTTGAAGATTTAGCTTACTTTGCAATGGATTTCAGAAAAGACTATTCCCAACCTGGGGAACCGCCATATCAACCTACAGTAGCAAAATATACAGATAACTACATACTTCTAATCTCCAGCTCAAAGGCTTTTAGTTATGCCGGGCAAAGAATCGGGATGATGGTTATTTCTCCTAAAATATATACTACCAGATCATTAGCATTAAAACGGTTTTATCATTCTGATATTTTTGGTACTGCCATGCTCTTTGGTACAATTTACGTTCTGGGTGCCGGTGTTTGCCATTCTGCACAATATGCACTGGCTGCTATTTTTAAAGCTGCTAACGATGGCGAACTGAATTTTGTTGAACAGGTTAAAGTTTATGGTAAAAAAGCTAAAGTAATGAAAAAGCTCTTTACTGATAATGGATTTAACATTGTTTATGATAAAGATGAAGATGTTCCGGTAAGCGATGGATTCTATTTTACCGTTGCATATCCTGGCTTATCAGGTGACGAACTTGTAGAAGAATTTATGTATTATGGAATTAGTGCAATTTCTCTTTCTATTACCGGCAGCAGCAGGCTGGAAGGTATAAGGGCCTGTACTTCTCTTATCCAGGAAGAACAATTCCCTTTGCTAGAGGAAAGATTAAAAATTTTCCATCAAAATCATCCTTTAATTTAATTGTTTTGATATCATTTACATAACCGGAAAGAATAGTTGTTTATCTCGATAAATAGCGGTTCTCTCCGGTTTTCTTTTCCTGTCTTTGTATCCCCCTGGTTAAGTCCTTCTTTTTTAAGAGATTCACAAATGTGAATAAACTCAAATTAATAATTATTTAACCAAATTTTACAATTATTTATTTAAATTTTAGTTGATAGAATCAGAAAATTACCTTAGTTTAAATTG
>JAUZPC010000278.1 GCA_030706105.1 Bacteroidota bacterium
AAAAGAGAGCAAATGAAAAGGATTAAAATTCTTCTTGTAATAATAATGGCAGCAGTAATTTTTGTTCCTGCACAAAAAAAGCCATTCTCTATTGAGACTTTATATAAAGTAAAGAATACCGGGGCACCGTCTTTTTCACCAAAAGGTAATCTTGCATTATTTACTGTTACCTCGTCCGATCTGAAAAAGGGAAAAACTAACAGCGATATTTATATTTATGACCTTTCAACGCATGTTGTCAAACCCGTATTAAATTCTTCAGCCAGTGAGTATAATCCTATCTGGATTGATAATAATACATTCCTTTTTATGAAAGCAGGGCAGTTATTTAAATATGACCTGACTGCAAATGCTGAAACTAAGTTGACAGATCTTTCAATTGACATTTCTTCACCGGTTTTATCTCCGGATAAAAAGACAGTTGCTTTTGAAACATATATCTATCCCGGATGCGGCACTGACAATGACTGCAATAAAAAAATAGGAGAGTCGCACGATAACGGCCCTTTGCAGGCTGTTATTGCCGATGATCTTTTATTTAGGCATTGGACAAGCTATCGGGATGAAATGGAACCGCATTTATTTACTATTGATATTGAGACAAAGGAAGTAAAAGATGTTGTTAAAAGTGAGCTGATTTCTTCCAATTTTATGCTTGGAGGCGGGGTCCATTTTAATTTTTCTTCCGACGGCAAAAAAATAGCTTATGTCTCCAGTGAAGAAAAAAATCTCGCCGCTTCAACTAATTCAGATTTATATGTAATTGATTTGAAAACGAAAGCTTCGGAGAATCTTACCTCTAATAATAAAGCCTGGGATGGCTCCCCGGTGTTTTCACCTGATGGTAAATATATTGCGTATAAATTCCAGACAAAACCGGGGTTTGAAGCCGATAAGTATCGTATAGCAGTTATGGAGGTAAAAACAAAACAGGTTACTGTCCTTACTGAAAATTTTGACTATACCGCCGATGATGTCCAATGGAGCAAAGACAGTAAATCAATATATTTTACTGCTGATTATAAAGGCTATTCACCAATTTTTAAAATTGATTTATCCACTAAAAGCATTGATACGGTTATAGTAAAATCGATTTTCGGGTTTGATGTAAATGCTAATGGCGATATTATTTTTTCTTCCAGAGCCATAGATAAGCCGTCTGAATTATTTATACTTGCAAAAAACAGCGAATCGGCAAAACAAATTACTTCCTTTAATGATGAGCTTGTTGCTGAGTACGATTTCAGGCCGGCAGAACAAATGTGGGTCCCCGGCGCTGATGGTATTCCTGTGCATGTGTTTATCGTAAAACCTCATAACTTTGACCCAAATAAAAAGTATCCGCTGGTCTTTAATGTTCATGGAGGTCCCCAAAGCCAATGGCAGGACGCATTTAGAGGTGACTGGCAGGTTTACGGTGGTTATGGTTATGTTGTTGCATTTTGTAATCCTCACGGCTCAACCGGTTATGGTAGTAAATATACTGAAGCTATTTCCAAAGACTGGGGCGGGAAAGTGTTTGATGACCTTATGAAAGTTACAGACAAGCTCGAATCTTTACCTTATATTGATAAAGATAGAATGGGTGCTATGGGCTGGTCTTTCGGCGGTTATATGATGGATTGGTTTCAGGCAAAGACTAAAAGATTTAAGTGTTTAGCTTCTATGATGGGCATCTATGATTTAGCTTCCATGTGGGGCGCTACGGAAGAACTTTGGTTTGCTAACTGGGAGCTTGACGGGCAGCCTTGGAATTCCGATGCTTATAAAAAATGGTCACCTTCATCTTATGTTAAGGATTTTTCTACTCCTACTTTAATAATTACCGGTGAAAGGGATTATAGAGTCCCTTATACCCAGAGCATTGAGTTCTTTAATGCTTTAAAGACTATGGGCATAGATGCCAGGTTGATCATATTCAAAAATGATGGTCATTGGCCAAATGGTGTAAAATCAATGCCTTTATATTATAATGCTCATCTGGAGTGGTTTAATAAATATCTTGGGGGTTTACCTGCACCTTATGATTCTAAAAAGATGTTATTGAATACTGAGTTGAATAAGTAGGGGTTGCTAACAAAAAAAAGCCCCTAAACTAAGGGGCTTTTTTTTATAAAAAAAGATTTGCATTCTGAACTGAAAACCTGACCTTATGCATATTTTGACTTTTATTTTTGTCGTAGTAATCTAATACATTACTTTGCATCTTCTGATTTTCAGGGATGTAAAATATCGGTGTTTGGTTAACAACCCTCTTATGTGTATTATTAACAACTTTGTTAGTCTGAATAGGTCTTGCAGGTTTTGCAACAATTTTATTATTGTCTTTTGCTATTTCAATATTTGAATATGGTTTTACTCTGCTTTTATCTTTAATTTTAAATATAATAAAAGAAGTAGCACCAATTATAAATAAGGCACCGCCAAATATTGTTACGCTTGATTGTATTATATCTATAAGTTCCATCTTTTTCCTGCTCTTTTCAATTTCTGCCGTATATTATTCAATTATCGTACCACCTATAAAATGTTAATAATTATCATTTTATGCGCTCTGAACTGCTTCAAAATCAGACAATAATGTATTTTGCATCATAATGAGACTGTTTTTAGGTATCCTATAGCAAAAATAGCACAAAATATTTTGATTATAATCAATTTGTTGATAAATACAGTTGAATATGAATTAAACTTTTGATAACTTTATTTGATTAAATTATATAGACTTAATAGGTATTAAAATGAAAAACGTAACTAAGGCAGATTTGGTTGATAGAGTAGCTTCAGGAACAGGACTGACTAAGTTAGAAACCGAAGCTATTATTGAAGGCTTTTTTAAAACTGTTATTGAAACCTTAAGAGAAGGAAAAAACATTGAGATTAGAGGTTTCGGCAGTTATAAAGTAAAGAAAAAAAATGCCAGACAAGCAAGAAATCCCAAAACCGGAAAGCAGGTTTTTGTTGATGAACATTTTGTGCCGGCATTTAAGTTTTCAAAAGATTTTAAAGATCTTGTAGATAAAGGAATGAAAGGCATCCCGGCTGAATAATGGTTGAGAATTGCCCAAAGTGCGGCTTTAAGCTGGAAAGGGTTTTTAAGTTCTGTCCTAACTGCAGCTTTGATCTAAAATCATTTTCTTCGGGTGTCCCAAATTCAGAGACAACTGCAGCCATTATACTATGTGCTAATTGCGGTACTGAAAATGATTTGGGCAACAAAATATGTTCTGATTGTGGAGCTCCTTTAAAAGGAGAGAAGGTTGAAAAAATTGTAAATCTTGCTGAGCCCAATTTACCTTCTACGGTTATTACGGAGAAAAAAGGAAAAAACATTTCTGCAGATAAACCGGTAACAAACAGAAAGCAGAGCAAAGGTTCTAATGTAAATATTAAACCTCCTCAAAAAAATGCCCCTAAAAAATTCGCTTTTAATATTTCAAATATTATTACTATATTTGGAGTTGGAATATTATTGGTGTTTTTAATTTTGTATCTATCCGGTGTCTTTGATCATAAGGCCATTACTAGCCAGGACCAAGAGTTACAGACAATTAACGCCAGCCCGGATTTAAGCCGATTGCAGGAAATTAAAAACTTGGAAGAGCAGATTAAAAGCTCTCCGGACAATGCGAGTTTAGTTTTGCATTTGGCTCAATTGCAGCAAGACTCTAAACTGTTAGACCCTGCAGTGCAAAATTATAAAAAATATCTTGCTGTTAGCCCTAAAGATGCAGATGCTCACGTTGATCTTGGCATTTGTTATTATGATCTGGGTAGTTATGCTGACGCTATTAAAGAGATGGAAGCAGCACTAAAATATGATCCGAAACATCAGAAAGCCTGTTTAAATTTAGGAATAGTAAACCTGCAGGCCGGTAATAAAGCTAAGTCAGCAGAGTGGCTTAAGAAAGCAGTTGAAATTGATCCTTCTTCTGAAACTGGAAGACAGGCGCAGGAATTATTAAATTCACATAAATAAAAAAAGCAACGGAGGTTACTATGCCTTGCGGAAAAAAACGCAAACGTCATAAAATGTCTACTCATAAGAGGAAAAAAAGACTGAGAAAGAATAGACATAAAAAGAAGATTAGATAAGTTTTAATCTTACCGATTGGTAAAAAAGGAGATTTATTCTCCTTTTTTATTCTTACGCCATCTTAGCTCAGTTAGTAGAGTCCCGCACAGCGGGATAATGAGTAGGGCGGTTAATATTTAGAAATAGATAATTTTTTTCCTAAAAAAAGTTTGATAAGCCATCTTAGCTCAGCTGGTAGAGCAACTCATTCGTAATGAGTAGGTCGCCGGTTCGATTCCGGCAGATGGCTCTTCTGTTTTTATAAATGAGTAGGCCGTCCCGACCAGTGTCGGGACAGATTACTCTTTTTTTTTATGATGAGTAGGTCGTCCCGACCAGAGTCGGGACAGATGGCTCTTTTTTTTATAATGAGTAGGCCGTCCCGATCAGAATCGGGACAGATTACTCTTTTTTTTTATGATGAGTAGGTCGTCCCGACCAGAGTCGGGACAGATGGCTCTTTTTTTTATAATGAGTAGG
>JAUZPC010000279.1 GCA_030706105.1 Bacteroidota bacterium
CTTCGGCTTCTATTTATCTCAAATGAAGTTATATCATGATTATGAAGCCGAAGAGCGAAAATCATTAGTCTTTACTATTAATATTACTCTGCTAATTCTTCTTTTTTCAACTTTGGTCCCATTATATCTCTTCAAATGGGATTATGGCATTATCAAGTTGCTTTTTACCCATCCTATTAATTATGTAGCATATAGGGAGTTTCTATTCTTAGCTATCATTGTTGCTGTTGCAGCTTTTATGATTTCTAATTTCTTTATTACAAGTGAAAATATAAAACGTTTGCAAATTTATAATTTTTTGAAATTAGTTCTGGTAAATGGAATCGTTATATATGCAATGTTTTCTATATCAGGGGACCAAGTTAAGATAAGGCTGGAGTTCAGTTATGTTGTTGAGCTGTGTCTAATTATCCTGTTTCTTCCTTTCTATTTTAAGCATATGAAACCCAATTTTAATAAAATAATGCTAAAAAAAGCATTTAAAATTGGTTTACCTGCTATGTTAACATCTTTACTTAGTTTGTTATATAATTTTAGCGATAAATTTATTTTAGAGAAATATGGTACTTTTTCTGATTTAGCCGTGTACAATTTAGGCTTTACACTTGCAAGTATTTTAGCAATGATATTCTCATCCTTTCATACAGTTTATCTTCCGTTTTTCTATAAAGAGAAGGAAATTGCTAAGAGTGTTCAAAAGACTAAGGATATTGTGTGGCGAATGTCGGGAATCTTTTTTTTATTAAGTATCTGTATTTGGATTGGTATTTTTGGAATGCTGCACTATAATATAATAGATAAAAAATATCATGAAGTTATTTATTTCTTACCCATACTATTAATCGCACAGAATATTCAATCAGTGGTTCAGCTCTTTGCTAACTATATAGTATATTTTGAAGTAGTATATGTAGGTACTATTATAGTTTTTATTTTAAGCATTATAAATGTTGGTTGTAACCTTTTACTAATTCCGCATTATTCCGTTTATGGTGCCTCGGCTTCATCGTTATTAATTTCAATTATTTCTTTAATTATCTACTATAATTATACCAAACGGAAAACATTAAATTATGTATAGTTAAATTATGAATGTAAAAAAAACAAAATTTAGAATTAGTGTCTATTATTTCTTTACTACTTTACAAGAATATTTCTCTTTTAAAATATTTAGATTTATTAAAAATTATTTAGATTTTAGAAAAGATTATTCTGTATTCGTGAAACAAGTAAAAAATATAGGGGCACATTTTTCAATTGGGCCGATGTACCCGTGCCTAAATGATAAAACAGATCATACTCCTATGGACTATATCTATTTCTATCAGGATGCCTGGGCTTGCAGAAAAGTATTTGAATTAAAACCAGCACATCATTACGATATCGGTAGTTCAGTAAAAACTATTGGCATTTTGGCACAGTTTGTACCTGTCACTATGATAGATATAAGAAAAGTGGAACATAATTTACCGGATCTAAATTTCCAGGAAGGTACAATTTTAGCTCTTCCTTTTAAAGATAATTCAGTTGAATCTATTTCTTCTTTATGTGTAATAGAACATATCGGTCTGGGAAGGTATGGAGATGCTATTGATACTAATGGAAGCGAAAAGGCGATTGCTGAATTAGTACGTGTTACTAAGCAGGGTGGTTATATTCTTTTCTCAGTTCCGGTTGAGGATAAAAATTCCGTATATTTTAATGCTCAAAGGACTTTCAGTCGTGAGTTTATATTAGCACAGTTTAGTAAATGTGAAATAGTAGAAGAAAAGTATATTTATAATAAAAGAATAAATGCTAATTATTTACCTGGTGTAATATTTGAAGTCGGTCTGTTTTTGTTTAGGAAGAAATAATAAATTATATACTGATATAAATGCAAAAAACAACAATTATATTCTCGCATGGCGGTGGAAGGCTTGCTAATCAACTGACTAATTTTGCTCATTTCATTTCATTTTATGAGGAATACAAAAACAAATTTGATATTATTAATATTGCATTTGCTCCTTATGCAGAGTATTTTGAATCGACCAAAAATCAAGGGCTATCATTAAATGAGGAGAATCCGACTCCTAATAAAAAATTTAAAGTAATCCAAAAATTGTTTTTATTAAAAAGCAGAAGTTCAAGAATACTCAGGAAAGTTCTTATTAAAGGTACTCATCTGCTATACGGTATATTGCCCGGGAAACAAAGTATTATTGTAGGTGACTATCCAAATCATTATTCAATGCTATTAGGAAGAAAATTTACAATGTTTGACATTAATAATCCTGACATGATAAAAATCCTTTCGTCGCATCAGGAAACAATAATTGCCGGATGGCCCATTAGAAGTTGGGAACTGTTTGAAAAGCATAAAGATATTGTCAGAAGTAAATTCAAGTTTGTTAAAGAAATTGATAATAGAGCCGAATCTTGCATCAATGAAATAAGAACCGGATTTGATATGATTGTTGGTGTGTTTATTCGGCAGACTGATTATAAGAGATGGTTAAACGGGAAGTATTATTTTTCAGGAAACATGTATGCAAAATGGATGAAAGAAGTTGAGAACTTATTTCCGGATAAAAAGATTGTCTTCTTAATTTCATCTGACCAGAAACAAGATTTATCATTGTTCACTGGACTAAATGTCCGATTTGTTACGGGCAATCCTTTTGGCGATGACCCATTTATTATTAATTTTGCAGAGCTATCTAAATGTGATTATATTTTATCGCCCCCAAGCACTTACGGGGCATGGTGCAGTTTCCTCAATAATATACCATTAATCTGTGTCTATAACAGCAATCAAAGTATTACAAATATGGATATATTAGAAAATAATATTTTTGAAGCATTTAAACATCCATTCATGTCGGAGGCAATTAACTAATGAGTTTAGCACCTTTAATTCTATTTGTTTATAATAGACCGGAACATACCTTTAATACTCTGGAAGCATTATCAAAAAATATTGATGCTGATAAAACTGATTTATTTATTTTCTCTGATGGACCTAAAAATGAGCAGGCAATACAGAAAATAACCGAGGTTAGAAATGTAGTTAGTAATGTTAAAGGTTTTAATAAAGTTGAAATAATTACCGCTGAAAAGAATAAGGGCTTGGCTAATTCAATTATAGGCGGAGTTACTCAAATTATTAACACATACGGTAAAGTTATTGTTTTGGAAGACGATTTAATTTCTGCTCCAAACTTTTTAGTTTATATGAACAAAGCGTTGAACTTTTATGAAGATTATGAAAAGGTTTTTACTATTCATGGCTATTGCGCCGATATAAAGTTTCCACAGAATTATAAATTTGATACATATTTTGTACCTACAAGAATAGGATCTTGGGGGTGGGGCACCTGGAAAAACGTCTGGGAAACAATTGACTGGAATATCAATGACAGAGACACTTTTTTTAAAGATGCAGTGCAGCAGAAAGAATTTAATTATATGGGTAACGATCTTGTAAAGATGCTGAAGAAGCAGTTGGCTAATGAAATTGATACATGGGATGTGCAGTTTTGCTATCATTTATTGAAAAATAATGCATATTCAATTTATCCGGTTGCTTCAAAAATTCAAAATAAAGGAACCGGTGAAGTTGGGACTCATAATACATATACTAACTACTTTGATGTGGAATTGACTAATGTAAACCAAGTAAATTTTAATTTTGCAGTAAAACCTGATGAAACTATGGTTAAAAAATTAAAGTCATTTCTTGATTATAATGATTCAAAACTTAATAAAATATCCCAACAAATAAGAAGTTATATTAAAATTAAAATGGGAAATAAATAAATGAATATCGGTATTAATTGTTTTAATATAAACGCTAACTATGGCGGCGGGATTAACACTTTTACTTTAGGCCTTCTGGAAGGTTTTGCGTCGGTTGGCAAAGAACATCAATTTAAGATATTTGTTAAAGAATCGAATAAGCGTTTATTTGAACCTTTTAAGAAATATGATAATTTTGAAATTATAGTACTAAAGGATGTCAATAGGCTTAAGTTTTTAATTCGCGGCTTAGCCCTTACAACCAGATCAAAGTTTATTTATCATAAAATTTGTAATATGCTTTACAATTCTATTACTAAAGAGCAGGATAAACATTCAGATGTAATTTATTCATCCACAACTTTTATGTTTCCATATAACTTTAAAAAACCTACAGTTGTATCTACTCACGATATTCAGCAGCTTCATTTTCCGCAGTTCTTTTCTAAATTTGAATTGCTTAACAGAAAGATACATCATGAACTAAGTGCAGAGCTTGTAACTTATATACAAGCAAGCAGCAGATTTATAAAAAAAGATATAGTTGAACATTTTAAATTCGTACCGGAAGAAAAAGTTGTCTTTATACCGCAAGGCGTAAATATTGATAAGTTCAATGTTGATGTTGATACAAGTTATTTGTCGGATAAGTATGGTATTCCGGATGAGTTTTTGCTATATCCGGCTCAGTTATGGCCTCATAAAAATCATTTGACTATATTAAAAGCGCTAAAAATATTAAAGGAAGAACATAA
>JAUZPC010000028.1 GCA_030706105.1 Bacteroidota bacterium
GCCCCGCTCTTTACAACAGGCAATATTCTTAATATCATTAAATACATATGCATAATCCTGATCTTTCAAACGTCCGGTATTTATTACCATATCAAGTTCGGCAGCCCCATTTTTAAGAGCGCATTCTGCTTCATAAACATTAGCATTGTGAAAATTGGATCCCAAAGGGAAATCAATCACCGTGCATACTTTTACTTTACTGAGTTTTAAGTGTTCCCTGCATAAGCTTACGTTACAAGGATTTACACAAACTGACATAAAGTTATATTTCGCTGCTTCACTACACAGCTTTTCTATATCTGATTTGCTTGCATTTGGTTTAAGTATGGTATGATCAATCATTTGAGCAAGAAAATTATTTGGGAGGCTTTCACCTGTTTCTTTTATTGAAAAATCTTTAATGCTCAATTCGGATTTTTCTTTCTCTAACTGCTCATTAGAAATAATATTTAATGGGCGCAGCTCTTCAATAAATGAAGTTATTATCTGATCAATTTGTTCTTTATTCATATCGCTTTTCTCATTTTTTTTATATTCAAATATAATAAAATTTAAAGTTATATAGATATTCTGAGGAAGATAAAACTCAATCGTTTTTTTGGAGGGTACCGACCTGAATAATATGGAAACCGAACTGGTCACGAATCTTGGTAATTGCTTTAAGCATTTTGGCCCTTTTAGCTTCCTCATCTTCAAAAAGAGATTCCTGTTCGGCATAATCAGAAAGATTTGAAAGAGAAATGCCTATTAGCCTGAAAGTAACACGCCGCGTAAAGGCTTTATCAAGCAGCTGCCAGGCAGTATTAAAAATAATTTTATCATCATCAGTCGGCTTAACTGTCTTGGCTCTTGTTAGTGTTTTAAAGTCTGAATATCTAAGCTTAATGGAAATTGTAGAAGCTTGTAAATTATCGTCCCTTAAATGCTGCCCGACTTTTGAAGTCAAATAAAACAAAGTGCTCTTCATGGTATCTCTGCTCAATTCATCTTTACCGTATGTATGCTCTTTTGAAATACTTTTCTGCTGATAATCACCCATGTGAATGACATCGCTCCCCCGCCCATTAGCCTTGTCCCATAAGTCCTGTCCTGATTTCCCGAAAGTGTGATAAAAATATTCCTCGGGATAATTTAATATATCTTTAATTAAATAAAATCCCCTGTTGTTTAGCTCACTATGCATAACTTTGCCTACTCCGGGAATTACTTCCACAGGCATTGGAGCAAGAAACTCTTTTTCAAGTCCGTGAATAACAAAAGTGATCCCTCTTGGTTTTAAGCAGTCGCTTGCTATCTTCGCAATCATTTTATTGCTCCCTATGCCAATAGAACAAGGCAGGGAGAGTTTCTCCTTAATTTCCTTTTGTATAAAACTTGCAAACGACATTAAATGTCCATATATTTTTTCGCAACCTGTAAAATCCATGCTGAACTCATCAATAGACGCCTGCTTAATCAAAGGGGCATACTTGGTTAGCATATCCTTAACACCATTGGAATAACGAATGTACTCATCATAATGACCTTTTAAATAAATACCGTTTGGACAGAGTTTGTAAGCCATTCTGATTGGCATTGCAGAATGTAAACCATACCTTCTTGCCTCGTAAGAACACGCAGACACAACCCCCCTTCCGCCGGGATCAGCCCCTACTATAACCGGTTTACCGTTCAGTCTGGGATCTAAAATCCTTTCAACCGACACAAAAAAAGCATCCAAGTCTAAATGAAAAATCGTTCGCATTTAATCTTCACTTCGCTTATACAGTTCAATCATTTATTAAGCTGCAATCTCTTTTAACCGCGGAAACGCTTCTATGCAATTCTCCGGAATATTTATTTCCCTTTTTTCCGTAAGCATATTTATAAACTCAAAAGCATTTGCGGGTGCATTGCCTGATGGATGATTATTCATTATTACATATATGTTTTTAACTTCATCATAAATCTCTTTTATCTCCCTGCTTATTTCAATCAGCTCACCCGGCGAATATAAGTAATTATACCTTTCGCTCTGTTCCGAATATGTCTGCTTTTCCGTGCTGTTAACATTTAACGATTTAAACCATGCCCCGTAGTTCCTTCCGTGAAACCGAAGATAAGCGCTTCCCCCGGTTATGATTGGATTAAAGGAAATAGATTTACCAATCAAGGGCTGATCAATAGTGCAGAAAGTTATATTTGCAGACTTGAAATATCCTAACACCTCATCATTATTCCATGATGTATGCCTTACTTCAACAAAACAATCAAATAAATTAAACACATCAATCAATACTCTAATATAGTCTAAATTGGCCTCACTAAATGCAAATGAATAAGGAAATTGCAGCAACAGACCTCCTAATCTTCCTTCACTATTTAGTATATTAAGATTTGTCATTGTATCTCTGATATTCTGTACATTATAAATCCGCTTGTGAGTAAAATCCTGGTGCAGTTTAATAGTAAAACTGAAATCCTCATTGCCTGATAACTTATGCATCCAGGAATCTACAATCGAGGGATTTAAATATGTATAATAAGATGCGTTAACTTCTACGCAATTAAAATATGCAGAATAAAACTGAAGCCAGTCGAACTTTCCCGACTGAGACTTTGGATAAAAGGACGGAACCCAGTCTTTATATGACCACCCCGCCGCACCAATAAAGAGCCTTGCCATGATATTTTTCTCCATGCTAATTTTTAACTTAAACAATGTTCTTTTCCATGCTTCTGTAAATACCTATAACCACACCCACTATTTTGAATTTTTGATTATCTTTATTTATAACGATAGGAGCATATTCCGGATTTTCAGAAAGCAGTTTGATCGTATCATCCTCCCTCTGAAATCTTTTAACAACGGCAGCATCTTCTAAAATTGCCGCAGCTATCTGACCATTCTGCGGTAACATATTCGGGTTAACTATTACCACATCACCGCTAAAAATATAGGCATCCTTTAAGCTGTCGCCTTTTACCCTTAACAGGAATGAATCTTTTGGTAAATGAGCAATAGTAGGAAGTTCTATTGTATCTATTGCGTCCGGATAAATTGTTAGTGGAGTGCCGGCTGCTACTTCCCCAAGTACAGGGCGCGGGATAAAGAATTTATCCTCCAAATTTAGTTCAATATTTCTGGATAAATTTGGATTCCTTTTGAGGAAGCCTTTTTTCTCCAAAGCCGAGATGTGCTGTTGCACAGTTGACCTGTTATTGTAACCGAATTTCTTGGCAATCTCTGAAAGAGTAGGTGTTTTTCCACATGATTTCTCAGATATTAAAAAATCAAGTATTTGCACCTGTATTTTAGTAAGCTGTTTTGACATTTTCTTTATCTTTTACTTTAAAATAAAATTACCATACATTTGTATGGTAATTTAATAAAAGATTATAGGTTTGTCAATTACTAAAGCAGGTTTACATTACTTTTTGCAGTGCCTCGATAATTTTGCTTCTAAAAACCGGCTTTGAGATGAATTCATTAAACCCTGCGGCAATAAACTTTTCTTTATCACCTGGCAAAACGTAAGCAGTTACGGCTATTATTGGGGTATTTAAATATTTTGGCATTTTATGGATGAGTTTAAGAGCATCCAGACCGTTATATTCTCCCTGAAGATTTATATCCAGTACAAGGAAATCAAAATGTCTGCTCTCCAATTCAGGGACTGCATCCTCAAAACTTACAGCAAAGCGAATATCTTTTATTCCCTTCATCTGATTTTTGAATAACATCTGTGAATCCAGCTGATCTTCGATATATAAGCAAGAATACTTGCTTAGATCAAATTCCTTACTTGAAGTTTTATGTTCAGGAATATGAGTAAAGATTAAATCGTTTGATGAAAATTCGTCACTGCCTGATAATGAGCCCACACCTTCTTTTAATGAACTAAACTCTAAATAATCAGAATCTTTTTTCTCCGGCTGATTGTCTCTAAATATATTACCGTTGCTCTTGATCTCCTCAAAAGAATCAAATTCAAATAAATCCTCAACAGGCTTTTTATTTATAATGGAAGCATCGTCTTCTGCTATTACCTTAGACATATCTGAGAGAAGCACAAAGCCGCATTCATTATCATTATTGAATGGTTTATAAATAAACTGACCTTTTAAGCTTATCAGTAATAAATTTGCCAGCCTGGAAGTAATTTTCGATATGCCAAAATCTTTCTTAATATTTTGTTCTTCACCGCTGAATATTTGTCCAAGTACCTTTGGCAGGTCACTATTAGTTGTTTTAAGCAAAATAATAAAGTTATCAATATTAAATTGGGAAACTGATAATGCAGTCTTGTTACCTTTATTTAATTGTGCAACAATTTTTAGAATAACATCTAATAACTTATGGAATTTTTCCTTGTCGCTATTTAATACAAGAGAAGATGAGACCTTGCCGAAACCAAAAGTATGATTATAAGTTCTGTTCAATTCTTTGATTTCATCCTGCATTTTTTCAAGGACATCAACAAAAGTAAATTTACTTAAATTAAGCCCTTCCCTCTGAACAGCCATCTCTGAATACTCGATAATAGAATTCATGGTACCGAGGAGATTATTTCTACTTTGAGCAATTATATCTGCGGCTTCTTTTTGTTCATCATTAAGATTCTCTATACTCTCAACAATCTCCTGAGCAAAACCAAGTATCACATTTATAGGAGTCAATATTTCATGAAAGATTCCTGAAAAATATTCACGATTTATTTCAATAGGAGTAGGGAATAAATTATTATAGTTTATGCTTTCAGATGCAGCAACAACTTTTTCCTTTTTCTTCACAATTACCGTATATGACTCTATTTCTTCTTTATAATCAAAGACTGGTGTAGAAATCAATTCAACGGCTACCTGAGTTTTATCCTTTTTCTTTATCTCAGTTTCAAAATTACCGGTCGTTTTATTTTCAGGATTGAATATCGAATTATTTATCTGTGCTCTGTCTTCTTCGGCAACTAATGATACAAAAGAAGAACTCTCCAATTCTTCATGAGTATAACCAAAAACTTCTAAAACCGGATTATTTACGTAAGTGATAAAACCACTGTTATCGGTTACAAAAATGCATGATTCCGCATTGTCAAATGCTGATTTAAATACCTGATTTTGTTTCCCCAATTCAAGAACATCTGTTACGTCTTTTACTAAATTGAAATGAGCAGCTACATTGTTATATTGAAATCCTATCCTGCTAATCTCTACAAAAATGGATGCTCCATCTTTCTTTTTTTGCCTGTAAGGGCCGGTAAATTCTCCCTCATTGCCCAGGTTATCACTTAACAATGTTTGAATATCATCCGGTGTATATAAATCTGTTAAATCCATCTGAAGGAATTCATCTTTCCTATACCCATAAAGTTTTAACGCAGCGTCATTAACCTCTAAAAATCTTAAATTTTCTTTATCATAAATGTAAATAGGTTCTGGATTATTCTTTACTAATTGATCAAACATCTTCCCTCCTTTTTTAATAAAGGTTTCAATATCAAGCTCGTCTTTCTCATGTAATATTACTATATATGAATCTTCATTGTTAATAAATACATTTTTTAAGGCATAAATATAATAATTATCATTTAAATGATATAATTTTTCTCCGCCTTTTCTGTCTTTAGAAAAAAGATTTTTTTTGCTTTCCGTAATAATACTCTTAAATAATTTTTCATTATTTATAGACAGCTTTTCTGTTTCCTTATTTTGATATAACAGACTTCCGTCAGATTTAAGTATAAATAAAGGCACATCTATTGAGTTAAAGAGTTCGTTA
Organism: Bacteroidota bacterium; assembly: GCA_030706105.1. Lineage (GTDB taxonomy): Bacteria > Bacteroidota > Ignavibacteria > Ignavibacteriales > Ignavibacteriaceae > JAUZPC01. The sequence continues at coordinate 5,759 of JAUZPC010000028.1, forward strand.
TAATTTGTAGCTCCTCCTATGCTGCCTTCCCTGGCGGATTTTTTAGCAATACCTATCACCGCAATTAAATTATTCTCTGAATCACTTAATGGAATTTCTATAGATTTATAATTGGCTAAAGCGTTATTCCCTTTTATTGGAATGTTTTCCAAAATTACTGCATTATTGGCAGAAGAAATATATTTTTCAATTGACTCATAAAAAGATTTTACATATGCGGGTATAAAATTATGCTCATACTCTTTTTCTATTTGAGAAGATTTTATCCCTATAAATTTTGAAAATTTTTCATTTACAATAAGGAAACGTCCCTCGGCATCTTTCAGCCAAAAGAGTACATCAATTTTATTTATCTGTTTTCTAAATTCTTCTTTTTCTATAAATGTAAGCGGGAAATTCTTTTTCAGATAATCTATGGCTGCTATTACACTCTTATCGTTAATTTCTTCATTTATTTCTTTAATTACATTAACTTTTGAATTTAAACCAAAGTTAAAATTGTTTTCTTTAACAGCAAAAGTTATAAAGTAAAGTTTACCTTTTTCATCTGACAAGGTATTTATTATTAAATCGCACTTTATTAATTTTGAATTTTTTGTGCTAAGTATATACTCTTTTATGGTGAGGGTTTTCTTGTCGGAAGCTTCCTGAAGGAAATCAGAAAATTCACTGCCGTGAATAGGTTCCAGAAGTTCTAAAATATTTTGGTGTTCATTTCCGATATTAAAAAGACTATTTGCCTTTTTATTTGATATTGCTATAAAACCGGATCTATCACATACAATAAAAGGATCAGTTACATTATCCTTTATTATGTTTATTATGTTATAATCGAGTTTCTGATCATTATTTATTTCTTCGATCATAATTATTTGCAGCTATCCCAATTTTTTATTGTCTTTTCACTTGAATATGGAGAAACTGAGTAATCATCAACTGCTTTAATCCTGTATATATAACTTTGCTGGCAGAGCGTTCCATAGTCTAAATATGTTCTTTCGCTGCCTGCTATTTCAGCAACTTGTACAAATGAATTATCAACACCAATTTGTTTTCTCTCTAATATAAATTTAGAAGGATTTATACTATAAGTCCAGCTAAGATTCATTGCCCCGCTTCCATACCAGCCTGTAAAACCTTGTGGCGCAGTTAAAGGAATGACGGCCGAGACTAAACTTAACTCTGAAGTATATTCAGATGTATAATTGTCATCGTTTTGTCTAATTTTATATGCATATTTATGGTTCGGTACAATAGAATTATCTTCATAGCTATAAATATTGCCTTCAACATTCGCAATAATTTGATAAGTTCCGTTATCAATCTGACGCGCAATTTCAAAATTTGCCCATCTTTGGTCATTATCTTTCCACTTTAGAACTATAGACCTGCTTGATGCGTTTGTTAAACTTATAAAGGTAGGAATACTTAAAATATACTCCGGTGTATGCACTAAAGCTTCATTTGACCATGCAGAATCAGTTGAGGATATTCCCTTTACTCTATAATAGAAATCGTGATTAGGGACTAATCCGTTTATGCTATCCGTATATGTCATTACATTTCTATCTACTATGCCAACTGTTTTAAACTGCGTATTTTCATCACGTCTTTCAATCCTGAAATAGTTTTCGTTATTACTGTTGTCTTTCCAGTATAACTTAACTACCCTTGTACCTGCTGCAAATGCTTTTAACTCTGACGGAGGCAAAATTGAAAGATTTCCTGTTGAGCCCATTGAATTTAATATATAAGAAAAAGCAGATACTCCTCTTGTATTTATTGTTCGGATTTTATAATAATAAATATGAGATGCATCAACATCATAATCATTTACATTAAAAGTATTTGCCTGAGAAACAAGATGCTTTGTAAAACTGGTGTCATAATCTGCTTTTCTCCATATTTCATAATATGGGGAGCCTGTAGATGAGTCTTTCCAAGACAAGTTTATGGTATTATCAGATATTCTTGTAATAGAAAAGTTATATGGTATATATGGCTGAGGAGGTATATTTGTAACAAGCAGGTTGGACATTACCTCACTTTGACAACTTTTCCCGTTTTTATCGTAGTATTTTAGATATAGTGATATTCTGCTGCCATTGTAGGCAGAGTCCAAATAAAATCTTACTACTGGCTGGTTAGAATTTTCCGGGGCAAAATGTTCAACAAATTTATCATTGATATAAAGTTCTATAAAGTTGATTCCTGTTCCTATATTCAGAGTATAAGCAATCTGCTCACCCTTATAAGTTACTGAATCATTAGTCAGTGGCTTTGATATAGTAATTTTTATGTCTGATGAATTGGAATTTCCTATTGAATCATTGGAGGATAAAAAATCTGAGCAACCTGCCAAAAATAAAAGCGGGAAAAACGAAATAAAACATATAGAAATTATTTTTTTCATACGTGTAATTATCTATTTGTTTTTGTATAGTCTATATTAAAAGTCCTTGATTCACCAGCTTTTAAATTTTTAATAAACAGATAAAGAGAATTATCGCTTTTGTTATATTTAAATGCCGGAGCTTCAGTACCAATAATTTCAGATGTTAATTTAATGGATTCTGCATTATCATTCATGTCCACCAGAACACTAAGGTCTGAGTACACTTCTTTACCAGGATTAGTAACAACCACTACAATTCTTGATATTCCCCTGCGTTCTATTCTTAATTCAACATAGTTCTTTTTCATATACCATTTCTGAATTTCATCTGCTGTTGTAATCCAGAATTTTTTCAATTTCAAATCTCTAATAACATCCCGTACAACCTGAACATGCTCAGCTTTGCATTGGAACTCGGGATGCAATTTCATGATATATAAACCACCTTCAAACAGAATTCTATCAATATCCTCCTGATAAGTATAGAACTGAAATTCATTTTGTGTAAGATGCAAATCTCTGATAATTTCATTATCATCTCTTGCCGTCTTTGTCATTGCAGAAACCCGGTTTTTATCTCTTATTAATACCTTTGGAACTGATCTGTCTGTTAATGAATCTGTCATTACATATAGATATCCGGCATCAATAAGTGCCTTGGGGGTCATCTGATCGAATAAGCCGAACAACGGGAATAATCCCTGAACTGGCTTTTTTGTTATCGCTTCTATTCTTCTCTTTGCGTCTCTAATTTTTGCTGTTTGTGTGTAGAGATCATTTAATTTATTTACAGTATCATTAACTGAAGCAAGGTAACCAATATCAACTAAAGATCCGACCTCCCCGTATTTACTCAACTGCTGAACCAGACTTTTATTTTGTTCAGCAACATATGGATCAATAAAGAATGAAGCCTTAACATTTTCAGATGCCAATATCGGTAATAAATTTTCAGTACCGGATATTTCTTGAGAAATTTCCGGAGTAATAACAGCAGCTGCTTGGTAGCCTTCCGGCCATTCACTTACATATGCAAGCGGTTGATAAGTCAGCCAGCTCATGCAGTTTTTAAATAGTTTGTCAAAATAAATGTAATCTTCCTGCACACCTATAACGGAATTTATTTCAAATCCCATCCACACAAAACGCCCTGCATTATACGTTCCGTACGCAATACCGGCACTTTTTTTAATTTCTTCTCTAACTAAACCATCCTGAAGTCTGAAATTATACCAGAAGCTTGCCTGAATTGTTCGTGGATCCAATATTTCGCATGCGATAGGTTTATCCCACGTAGCAATCTTTAACGGATATCCTGTTGGTATATTTGCCGTAATAGGAAGCTGGCCTCTTAAAGTATGAATTTTGATAACTTGATCATTATCAATCTCTTTAGAGAATTTCAAACCATAAACTTGAGAGAAATACTCCCAACCTCTCCATTTGCCATCTTCAGAAAAAGTAGCGGTACCGCTTGTTGCAAATACCGATCCACCACGGTCTAAGTACTTTTTAATTTGAATAATTTCCTTATCACTCAGAGATTTTGAGCCCATAAGTATAATTACATCGTAATTAAAATGCTTACCCTGTTCAATTATGGAGTCTTGTATGACAGTACAACCATAACCGTTATTACTTAAAAATCTTTTCCATGTATTTAAATTATCTTCCAGCCAGGTACTGCCTTGTGGAAGCATATTTTGAGTATAGTTTGAATAAAGAATTGCTACCTTAGCTTTACCGCCTGCTAATAAATTATTAGTGCGTTCCATCTTCGGTATGAAATTGTCGGTAGAGAAATCGCCAAAAACACCTTTTAAAATAAAAAAGTACGTTATAATCGATAAGGATACAATTATTAAGCCTACAAAAAGTATATGTAGTTGATTAATAGATCCTTTTTGAGGTTTACCTACCTCCACTTTAATGACCCTTGATTTTTGTCTTCTTTAGGAGGAACATATCCTTCCGAAGTATATTTCAAGAAACGGGAACTTGTATTACCACGCAGTTTTTCTTCTGTATTTCCGGTTTTCCTTCTAACTACATTTCTCTTTGGAGTTTCAATATATTCACCTGAATAATTCTGCTGTTGAGGACCGTAAGATGGCTGCTGATAATACTGCTTAGCAGGACCAGGCTGCGGAACATAGTAAGGTTGCGGCTGCTGAAAAGGTACCTGCTGCTGTGGCTGGTAATAAGGCTGAGCATTTATTGCCGGTATTTCTTCATATTCTGGCATTTCCAGTGGCGCTATAATTTCAGCTCTGACTTTACTTGGCTCTGAAATTGCGACATGCTGCCCGCGTCTCTCTCTTACTTTATATAAGATGTAAGCTCCAATAGCTAAGATGAAGGTCATCATTGTAGCTACTAATATAATTGTTGATAAAATCGGTATTAATTCCATAAAAACCTCTAGTTTCTAATTATGCTTTGACAGTTCCAACTCGTTCTAATTTACCCCATGTCATTTTGATTCCAATAAATTCCTCTACTAATGACATCACTTTACAAATATCAATAATCAGAATGAAAAACATCCTGTATATAATTGCGTAAAAAACTAATCTTATTTCCTCTTTTTCAACAGCAACACAATAAAGAGCAGTCAATAAATCCAACAAGGCTAAACCCGCCCACCAGAAAAAGATTAGCTGCGTAAACCCAAATGCTACGGCGGCAATAATAAAAGATATATTAGTTGCTATATTCATTACAGGCCAAATCAATGCTTCATAAAACATCATCCAAAGAACAAAAGTATCACCAATGTTGATTGTAGGATTTAACATTACTTTCTTATGTTTGCGTATTGACTGAATAATTCCACGAGTCCATCTATATCTTTGTTTTAATAGCTGCTGCAAAGTTACGGGTGCTTCTGTATAAGAAATTGCGTTTGGCTCATAATATATTTTCCATCCTGCTGATAGAATTTTCAAAGTCATATCTGCATCTTCAGCAAATGTATCAGGAGAATATAGTCCGGCCTGCTCTATAGCTTGTTTCCTAAATAAACCTATAGGTCCGGGAATAATATTTACTAATCTTAAAAAGCTCTGAGCACTTCTTGCCATGTTAAGACCTTCAATATACTCTAAGGCCTGCAGATCGGTAAAGAATTTCTTCCTATTCATTACTTTTACATTACCGGCAACTGCTCCAATAGCAGGATTTGCAAAATGTTTTACTGCCAGAACTAAAGAATCTTCATTTAATTGAGAATCGCCATCCATACAAAGAACAATTTCAGCCTTTGAATATTTAATGCCGGCATTCAAAGCTCTGGATTTTCCACCATTAGGTTTATTAATTAAGCTAACTTTAACTTTTCCAAATCTTCCATCTTGATAACCGACTAAATCCTGTGCTACGGCACCTGTAGCATCTGTTGATCCATCATTTACAACTATAATTTCATAATTGCTGTAATTTAATTTTAATAAAGATTCTACTGAGCCTTTTACAACTTTTTCTTCATTATAAACAGGTACAATAATAGAAACAAATGGAGCAAATTTGTTATCATTCTTAAATGTATATTGATTTATATAAAGGTAAGCCATTACAAGAATGGAAAAATATCTAAATAACAAAACGAATAAGAATATAACCAGAGCAACAATAGTAGCATATTCAAATAAGGATGTAAGGGATAAAACTGTTTTTGGCAGTGTAAAATAAATAATTGCAATCAGAACAGCAGATAATGCTCCATAGACAAATATTCTTCGTAAGTATTTGCCTTCAGATGGTGGTTTTGTTTCAGACAATTGATTGTCTAAAACTATTTCCTGCTTTGTTATTTCTTGTTTATCAATCATTTATTTTAATTGCTATAATATCTTAAGTACTTCCCCAATATTTATGCCAATTAAATCCTTTGAAAATATGCATTTTTTGCGGAAGCCCTGTATCATATTGATACAACCATGCAGTTCTTTTATATAATGCATCATTATTAGACTGCAAAATATTACTGCTTAAGTTTTTTATTTTAGATTAGATAAGTATTATATAACGGATGGTTATAGTGAAATTATAACCATCCATAAAAATAATATAAAATTATTTGTTATACAAATTTAATAACGATTGGGTTAACAGGTGAGCAACTTTATCTCCGCCTTCATAGGTAAAGTGTGCAAAATCCCGTGATACCAAAGGAGGTTTTGCACTGACCCAGGTATCTACTGAATTTTCGCCACCCATTGCATCAAACAAACTCCAATATGCAACATTAGTATTCTTTGCTACATTCTGCTGTGACTGTAGTAAAAGTTTGATAGAAGGATCAGTAACAAATTTAGATCCTTTTTTAACTCCTTTATCACCAACGCTTACAATCAGGATACTTGTTTTTGGGAAAGCTTCCTTAAAATAATTAACAACTTTCTCCATCTTTTTTTCATACCAGGAGTAATCTTTATATTCAGGAGATAGTACATTTAGACCAAAGCTGATAATAATTAATTTGTAATTTAATAAGTTATTAAAGTCAGTTAAAACACTCCTGGGTATATCTACTAATGAAACACCTGAGTTTCCTTTAATAGGAAAGTTATCTACATAAACACCATTACCATTTTCAAGACTAACACCATAGAAAAAAGTATTTTCAGCATTTATTGGTTCAATTTTAAACCAGTTAGCGCCGTTCCCTTTTGCAACGTACTCCTGCACTTTATTTCCTGCTATATTCATTTTTACAGTCTGTGAAGAGTTGCCCAATGAATATTTCAACTGTGCGTCTTTATCGCTGTTGTTTGTGTAAAATACTCTTGCAGTATTAAAACTTTTTAATGTTTTTGAAAGTGTTGAAGCATCAAATTGTGCCCAGCTTTTTGCAGAAGGCTGAAATACAGCAGCATTTATTCCGAATTGCCATTTGTTAGGATTTCTTTTAAAGATAGAAGCTTCTTTCCAATCCTTTGAGAAACTAACTTTAGTAGTTTTTCTCATCATCGCATCTTCAGTATTGACAGAGATAAACCCTGCTCCATTACCTCCGAACTTCTGCTGCAAGATATCTCTGATTTCCATAGTGACAACATCGCCTTCAATTACTGAATCGCCAAAATGCGCAACTCTAATTTTTTTTGATTTTGCCTCTTTTAACGCATCAAAAAAATACTTTAGCTGACTTGTGTTGCCAGTAATAGGAACTTGCCTGCCCTGTCCAAATGTATAGCTAAAAGCGCACACAATTATTAATAGAAATAAAACATATTTTTTAAACATTAATCTAACTCCAATTTGAATTTATTTATTTAAATAATTTAAAACCATTGGTTATACTTTAATTTCACAATAGCGTTCCATTAATTCAGACTCCAATAAGCATTCAAGAAAGCGGAAACATAATTATAACTTGATTCGTTTCTATATGTACTTCCGATGGTTATTTTTCCACTGAAAATTAAAGATCTAAGCGGTTCATACTTTGCCTGAATATATACTTCGCGTGTAAGCAAATCACCTGAAGGTATATATCCAAGCTTTCCGCCTACGGTAATATCCGTTTCCTCATCATGCTGTGCATGCCAATCTGCCCATAAGCTATGTGATTCAAAATCTTTTGGGGAGTAATATCTAGACGACTGAAAAGTGAAACTATCATAATAGTATTCATAACCGATCAAAACATCTGTATAAAAATTCTTTCCAAGTCTCAATTGAAAATCATTACCTGCGTTGTTATCAGAAACAGTTAATGAAGAGAAATACCCGGAAGCATAAAAGCCTCCTTTGCTTTTGTAATAGCCTAATACTCTAAACAAGTTTACATCATAACTGACATTCAGTAGATTTGGCGAATAAAGTATCAGTCTGGCATCGGTATTTTCAAAATAACCAGTTACACTAAATATGTCTTTCTTTTCAATCTTTACAGTCGCATCAGTTGCATTTCTTTTAACAACACCAGGGGAATTGATATTTCCGAACCCTGCATTTACGCTTATCATATCGTTTATACGCAGAAAAACATTTCCTTTAATAGTTGAGATATGCAGTTGTTCCGTAGAATCTTTCAAATTTGTCCGTAAAAATGTACCTCCAATAGAAAGGAAGTCAGTTATACCTGCCTCTAACCTCAAACCACCATTGTTAAATGAAAAGTTTTGGTTATCTCTATAAAAAGCAGTAACCGGAGCTATCGCGAAATGATTAGGAAAACTTCCCCATCCGCCTGTACTTTGTGGCAGCCAGCCAATTTGCTGCTTAATATAACCTATTTTAATAGTATCGGTTTCGGTTTTAAGCATATTTTCCCAAACATCTTTTGCATTGCCATATTCTTTATTATATGCATAAGCAACACCAAGGTTTAGATTGGCGTTA
>JAUZPC010000280.1 GCA_030706105.1 Bacteroidota bacterium
AATAAAAGAAAACTACATATTTATTAATAAAATATTTGAAAATTTCATTACATTTAATAAGAATCAAATAATAATTAGGAATTGTACTTTAGATGGTAATCTGCTAACTCAATCCATATTTTTATATGACGGAAATAGAATTTTAAAATCATTATTTTTTGAGGAGAATAATGTTCTTTCAGATTCAACTATATACCATTATAATAGTCAAGAAAGATTAGTTGAAAAAGATTATTATAATAAATTAGGATATTCGGGAAAAATTAGGTTTATATATGATGAACAAAATAGAGTCTGCCGTATTTATGATCAATTCGGAGGTAAAAAAAATGATTATTATGAATATTTTTATAACGAGAATAGTTTAGTCTCAAAAGTTTTAATGCATAGGCACTCTTTTAGCACAAGTTGGCAATATATTTACTTCTATAATCAGGATCTTACTATTAAAAAAGTTGAAGTTAAATATTTAAACGGTGATCCACTTTTTACATATAACTTTGTTTATGAGTATTATGATTGATTTTATAATGTTTAAGTTATAAATAAAAAATATATTTAAAATAATAGAACAAAATAATCATAGTCCTGATAATTTAGTTAACAATAAAGAAGTTCTTTGATGTTTCGTCTGTCAGGTTTGAGGCAATAGTGTGTGTATCTTCTTCGGACCCGAGCAAGTCTTTCAGTGTCATTTTGCTCAATACACCATCCAGTAAATTTTGCACAGTCTTCCAGAGCGACCTTATTGAACAGTCTATTGAGTTGGTGCATATCTGTGGGGCCCCTTTATGGTCATCACAGAAGCCTGCTTCAAATAATCTGCCGCCTAATGCAGCTAAAACTTCACTTACTATTATTTCTTCAGGGACTTTTGACAGCTTATACCCCCCAACATTTCCTCGGGCGCTTTCTATAAATCCGCCTATCCTTAATACCCTTAGTATTTTAGCAACATTAGCAGCAGACAGTCCTTCAAGCTGACTAATTTGGGGAATTGTCAAGCCGTTAACATTTGCTTTCCCTATCCTAAGCAGGCATCTTAATCCATATTCTTCTTGTGTGCTGAATTTCATATTAATTTATTTTATTTGTTGAACAAGGGAATGGTAGAACCGCATTGTTTAGCGTATTCAATTTGTGCAAATTGTTCAGGTGAAACTGATGGGCCCTGCTTAGTGCAAAGTTCGTCAAAGGCCTGTGTAAGTTCTTCTGCAATATACTTAGCGCTGTTGCCTTCAATATCCAGCCTTGGCATAAAGAAAACCAACTGGCCTGCGTTAAAAATAGCAATACATGGTGAGGAAGGGGGAAAACTTTTAATATATTTTGATCTTACAGTCTCAACAGCATCTTTTTCCTGACCGGCAAAGACCGTATAAAGATTGTCTGGAATTTTATTATGCTGTAATGCCAAAGAAACACCGGGTCTTGCACTTCCCGCTGCGCAGCCACAGACCGAATTTATAAAAACCAGTGAGGTTTTGTCTTCTTTTTCAGACAGGGCATTATCTACATCTTCTGAAGTAAGCAGTTCAGTAAAACCTACTGCAATTAGTTCATCTCTGTAGGGTTGAACTGAATCTTGATCGTACATTGGAGCTTTTGAGAGTATATTTAACATTATCTGATCCTTTTCATTTAATCTTAGTGCAGTTGTTTTAAAAAATTCTAAAGAAATCCTAAATCCAATTTGGCTGCATCACTCATCATATCCTTGTCCCACGGGGGAGACCAGACCAAAGTAATCCTTACACTTTTAACCCCTGGCACCGTAGCTACTTTTTTTTCAACTTCAGGTGGCAGAGAGCCGGCAACAGGGCATGCCGGGGAAGTAAGTGTCATCATAATTTCAACGTCTGCATTGTTATCTATCTTAATCGCATAGATTAGTCCTAATTCAAAAATATCAACCGGAATTTCAGGATCATAGCACGATTTTAATGCAGTAATAATTTTTTCTTCAAGTTCCTGCTTATTAAGAGCTTTTTCCGGGGTTTTTACTGATTCTTCCATCTTATTATCTTTATTCTTCTGTTGAAACCACATTTTTATCCTCATTCAAAGCCGAGTTTAATGTATGCCAAGCTAAGCTGGCGCATTTAACGCGGGCGGGGAACTCTTTTACTCCTTCAAGAACTGCTAGCTTGCCTAACTTTTCAATCTCTTCTGCTGATATATCATGTCCCGTCACCAAGTCATGAAATCTGTTGAAAATTTCTTTTGCCTCTTCTTCAGATTTTCCTTTTAGCATTGAGCTCATTAAAGAGGCCGATGCCTTTGAAATTGCACAACCTGAACCCTGAAATGATAAATCCGTAATAATATTATTTTCAACCTTAACATAAATATCAATTCTGTCTCCGCACAAAGGATTATATCCCTCAGCAAAATGATCAGGATGTTCAATTTTCCTAAAATTTCTTGGACTCTTATTGTGGTCCAGTATTACTTGTTGATATAGCTCTCTTAACTCAGAATCCATTATTTGAAAACCTCTATAATTTTAATCAAACTTTTAACCAGAATGTCAATTTCGGCTTTTGTGTTATAAACTGCAAAGGAAACTCTTGAAGTTGCGGGGATGCCGTATCTATCCATTACCGGTTGAGTGCAATGGTGTCCGGTTCTTAACGCTATCCCTTCAAAATCTATAAAAGTACCCACATCATGCGGATGAATATTTTCAAAGAGGAAGGAAATAGCTCCCGCCTTCTCTTTTGCATTCCCAATAATCTGCAACCCCGGAACAGTCTGTAAAGCTTTGGTTGCATATTCCATCAGCCCGCTTTCGTATTCGTGAATGGCATTTATCCCGATGTTGTTTATATAATCAATTGCTGCGCCTAAACCAATTACACCTTCAATATTAGGCGTTCCGGCTTCAAACTTATAGGGCAGCTCATTAAAAGTAGTTTTTTCAAAAGTAACCTTTGAAATCATATCACCGCCGCCTTGGTAGGGGGGCATTGCTTTTAGGTATTTTTCCTTACCATACAGAACCCCTATACCGGTAGGACCGTACATTTTATGGCCGCTTAAAGCCAGGAAGTCACAATCCAAATCCTGTACATCTACCGGAATGTGGTTTACTGCCTGAGCAGCATCTATCAAAACGGGAACATTATGTTTATGTGCAATGCTAATAAGTTCCTTAACAGGATTAACAGTTCCAAGTGAATTAGAAACATATACAAGAGAAAGGAACTTTGTTCTTTCAGTAAACATAGATTCAAAATTATCTATTACAAGATTACCATCATCATCTATAGGAATAACTTTAATGTTAATATTCTTGTAAGTCTTAAGCAATTGCCAGGGAACAATGTTTGAATGATGCTCCATTGCAGAAATAATTATTTCGTCACCGTCATTAAAGAATTTCATTCCATAAGAATGTGCAACAAGATTTATTGATTCTGTTGTACCTCTGGTAAAGATAATTTCCTTAGTAGAAGGGGCATTTATAAATTCTTTAATCTTAGTCCGTGCCTTTTCATAAGCATCAGTTGAAATCTGGCTTAAATAATGAACTCCTCTGTGAATATTAGAATTCATATTTGTGTAATAGTTGTCTATTGTCTCTATCACCGACCTTGGCTTTTGTGTAGTGGCTGCATTATCAAAATAGATTAATGGTTTGCCGTGAACTGTTGTATTTAGAATAGGGAAGTCTTCCCTGATACAGTCAATATCCAAGCCTTTGGAATTATTTATGTTAGTTGTAGTATGCACGTTTTTATGGGTTAAATTTTTTGTCTAATATTTCTTCTAAATAGTCTTTTATAGCAGTGATTTTTAACTCCTTAAATACATCACTGGCAAAAGCGTGAATTAAAAGTGATTTGGCTGTTTCTTTGCCAATTCCTCTTGCTCTTAAAAAGAACAATGCCTCTTCGTCCAATTGCCCGATAGTTGCTCCGTGTGAGCATTTTACATCATCAGCAAATATTTCCAACTGAGGTTTAGTGTTTACTAATGCTTCATTAGACAGAATGATATTGTTATTCTCCTGAAAAGCATTTGTTTTTTGAGCATCAGGGCGGACAAATACTTTACCGTTGAAAACTGCTCTGCTTTTTCCGTCCAAAATACCTTTAAAGTGCTCAGAACTATTACATAGAGATACTGCATGGTCAATTACTGTATGTGCATCAAAAAGCTGCTCTCCATCAGTAAGATATAAACCATTTAATGAAGCATAACCGCCTTCACCTCTAAATTTAACGTTAATGTTATTTCTTGCAATTTTACCGCCAAGTGAAACTAAATGAGAAGAAAAACTTGCATCTTTTTCTACATCAATATTAGTATTTGACATATGGAAAGAATAGGAACTTTCTTCCTGAAGTCTTGTGTACCTGACGATTGAATTCTCAGCTAAATGGAAATTTGTTAATGAATTAGTAAAATATTCGTCATTATTAACGCTTATAAAATGCTCGATAATATGTATTTGAGAGTTCTTCCCTGCAAGGAAATAACTTCTTGGCTGGATTAGATACTTCTCATTTCCTG
>JAUZPC010000281.1 GCA_030706105.1 Bacteroidota bacterium
CAATAAGTGTATTTACTTCTGCAAGGATATTTGGCTCTTCGGGAATTGAACTGTCAACATTTATTAGATCCCATTTTAGCAATGAAACTTGGTTGTTATTAATTAATAGTTTCATTTTTCCGATTTTTAGATAATGAGAAAGAGATTCAACCCAAAGTGTTTTTTTACCCTCCGGATTATTCCATTCTTTAACATTGGTTGAGGCTGTATGGTCATGCCCGCCTAATATAACATCTATACCGGGGATGCTTGAAGCAAGAACACTGTCAGTTAGCATTCCTAAATGCGACAATAAAATAATTACATTGCAATTTTGACTTCTGAGTGTACTTACAATATTGTTTGCAGTGATAATTGTCTGCTGATCATCCAATACTTCAATTGGCGAAGTATCTGAAAGTTCAGATGTTGAAGGAGTTATTAAACCAAAAATACCAACTTTAATATTTCCAACCTGCTTAATTATGTAACTATGCACATAATTCTTTAATATCTGTAAGGAAGCTGATGTATCGGGGATAGAAATATTTGCGCAAAGGAAAGGGAACCCGGAATCGGGACGAAAAGAATTATTAAGTATTCCTGTTAAGTTGTAAGGATTGAGATCAAACTCATGGTTCCCAAGCTCAAAAGCATCTAAACCCATAGCATTAAGAAGTTTAAATTCAGGAACATCATAGTACAAATTAAAAAAAAGATCGCCAACTAAAGCATCACCCGAGTGGAAAGTCAATACATTAGGTTCGCTCATTTTAGTCATTCCTATAACTGTTGCAATCCTTGCAATACCGCCCTGAGTACCGGAGAGGTCGGCGTTTCTGGGTCCAATACCTGCCAGGGAAGAATGTGAGTCATTTAAATGTAGAATTGTTAAGGTATCTTGAGCATTCGTACTGCTAAGTACAAATGGTAGTACTAAAATATACAAAAGCAATATTAAATTTTTCATATCCAATTCCTTTATATTTTTACTGAAAATAACTAACGAAAATTTATAGTTATTTCAGTGCGTAGTTGTCATACAATTGTAAAAGATTTTGCAAGATGTGGTAAATAAAATGCAGCATCATTAGATTATAATGTTGATTCAATATAAAATTTATTATTAAACCAATATGTGATATGTAAATTAGTTAATATAGAATGTGTACAGTCATTGATTTATTGGAAATACCTTACAATAAAATACCGGTATTCAATTATTTAATAGAGAAAGTTAATTTATTGAATACCGGCATTTTTATATAATGGAATCTTTATAAAGGTCTATTTTAATAAGAGCATTTTCCTGCTTAAATTTACATTATCTCCTGATAATCTATAAATATAAACACCGCTTGGCAGGTTACGGGCATTGAAAGAATAATTATATTCCCCCTGTTTCAGATAACCGTTAATAATAGTATAAACTTCCTCGCCTAATGTATTAAATACTTTTAAATTATAGTATCCGTCTGATGCTATGGAGCACTTTATTGTGGTGGATGGATTGAACGGATTTGGGAAGTTTTGTGATAAATTCATTGAGTGAGGAATATTTGTCAGGTTATTGGCAATTGTTTTTGGTGCTGTTCTGTGATATGGAGATATCACAGGCCCAATTACACTTGTTATGTAATCCTGTAATACCTGATATTCTGTCGAATCATTATATAAATATACATTTTGAGGCACAATGCCGAATTGTGTTGTTAATATTGCATACAAGTATTCATTTCCCGTTACAGAGTAGTAATGAGAATCATCCAAAGGTGCACCATTTACTGAAATGGAAGTCAGCCTTTGATCCGGGGGTAAAGAAATATCATAGGTAAACCCCATTCCCGATACCTGTGGATAATAATCATCAGTATATGGAAGAGTGCTTAAACAATAATTAAAACCTCTTCGTAAATCAGCCCCAAGAATATCAAATTTAATTATCCTGAAACCGAGCCCGTTTACTTCATTGAATCCATAACCAAAAACGCGGAATATGTCAGCCGCAACAATTGGGCCCTTATATAACGGCTGGGCAGTCGACCCGCTCACCTCAATTGCAATTTGAGTGTTTGTTTTCCATCTGAATGCATCGGTTACTAAATTCCCAATTGGCGTATCGTGCGGGCCGGGGTCTGTTAAATTCGGAATTGTCTCTTCAAAATCATCTGTCGCCTGACAAATTTTCTGAGAGTATACAGGCCCGTACGTACTTTCTATTTCAGTAATAAGATGGTTAACTTTAGCTAAAATGAATGGTTCCTGTGGAATGAAATTATTAAGTTTAATTAAGTCCCAGCTTACTTTTGTAACATTATTACCCCGTACTAAAAGTTTTAATTTTCCAATTCTTAAATAATTTGATAACGATTGGACATAATAAGTAATTTTTCCTTCAGGATTTGTCCATTCGCGTGCAGTTTCCGTAGCATAATGGTCATGGCCTCCTAAAATTACATTTATTCCCGGAATATTTGATGCAAGAATGCTGTCTCTAAGATAGCCTAAATGCGACAGGCAGATTATTACCCGGCAATTCTTGCTCTTCAGTGTCTGTACCGTATTATAGGCAGTTAGCAGTGTTAATGAATCATTATAAATTTCTACAGGTGATGGGCTGGAAATTGATGCAGCATCCGGAGTTAATAAACCGAATATTCCCACCTTAACTCTTCCGAAATTTTTAATGGTATAGTTGTTTATATATCTATTCAATACTTTAAGCTGATGAGTTGTATTCGGAATATTGATGTTAGCGCACAAAATGGGGAATCCTTTGCTGAATTTAAAAGAATTTGACAATATGTCGGAAAGATTATTTGGGCCTAAATCAAATTCGTGGTTTCCTAATTCCAATGCATCAAGTCCCAGAGCATCAAGTAATTTAAATTCCGGAACATCAAAGTATTTATTAAAGAACAAGTCTCCCATTAATAAATCTCCGGAATGGAGAACAAGAACATTCCGGTTAGTAAATTTTGTAAATTCAATTACTGTTGCTGCTCTGGCTATTCCTCCTTGCATACCTTTTAAATTATTATTTCTTGGACCGACAGCGGCCAGGGTTGAGTGGGTATCATTTAAATGAAGTATTGTAATAGTTTCTTGAGCATTAATATTAAACTCAGATATACATAAAAAGCAAATTATATAAAGCCAAATCTTGTACATAATTATTTCCTTTACATTTTTTATTTAATACTCAATTAAAATATTATTTTAAAAAAGTTAAGTTGTCATGGTTTTGTAAAAGAAATGCCGTGCTGCAGAAAAAACAAAAAACTGTGATATACCTAAAACAATTGTCCGAAGTTTAAATAAATATTTGTGCCCTCGCTGCTCAAACCAACGTCAGCCCTTACTATAAATGTAGTTAAAGTGAAACGTAATCCAAGTATAAATCCTAGATAAAATTTATCCCATGGAGCAAAATTGTTCCCGATATCAACGCCGCCTATTCCACCAAAGTTCTTATATATTGGGAATCTAAGTTCATTATTTAGGAGAATAAAAGCATTTCCTAAAAGTCTGTCTTGGTTATAGCCCCGCAAAGTTGAACCGCCGCCTAATGAAGGAAAAAGCTGAACAGGGAGGTTAACAGGGGTGATATTATTATATAAAAGTCTATTTGCAATTACAAAATCCTCATTGAAAAAAGGGAGGTAATTGGCTAATGAAACAACCGTTTTAAAATACTTTGAATCTGTAAAAGAAAATTTCGGCGCTTCCTCAAAAGTTATTTCAAGAACATTTCCGGATTTTGGATTTATGAAGCTTTTACGCGAATCATACTTAAAACCTAAAATAAATGCAAGAGCTTTTACTGTTTGGTAATCTAACGGATTTGAGGAAGAAGAAAGAAGTCCGTTGGGCT
The DNA here is from genome assembly GCA_030706105.1 of Bacteroidota bacterium. GTDB lineage: Bacteria > Bacteroidota > Ignavibacteria > Ignavibacteriales > Ignavibacteriaceae > JAUZPC01. The sequence goes on from JAUZPC010000281.1 coordinate 3,854, forward strand.
TATAATTACTGTTCTTTATGTTTTTAAATTTAGAACCAACTGAAACGGCTATTTTATTTGTAAAACCTCTGCTGATTAAAATTGAAGCTTCAAAAGGAGTTTTAGTGTAGATTTCATCATTATTTAATTTTGCTTCCTTGTTTGTACCATAAAAGTGACATTTAATCCACTTATCGTAATCAAAACTTACATCTGCTGCCAAATTATACTCTTTGCCTTGTCTGATTTCTTTTTCCAAAGTTGAAAAATTAAAGGCATACCATCTTTCTCCCTTAGAACTGTTAAAGGCAATAACGTCAAAAGATTCATATGATCTGAGATAATTAACCAAATAAAGCTTTAGTCCATAGCCCAAACCCGTATCACTGTCATAAGTAAGAATAGGGAAGATATTAAACTCTCTGGTGCTTAAAGTATCCATATTTTGAGAATATACCGGAAAATATAGCATCACAAATAGAAACGCTAATTTGATATTCATAATATGTCTCAAGGTCAGGCGATAAATTTATAACCGGCTTTATAAACAGTTATTAAGTGTTTTGGCTCAGAGGGATCATCTTCTATCTTTTTCCTGATTTGCATTATAAAGTTGTCAATAGTGCGTGTAGTCGGAAAGTTATCATAACCCCATACATCGTCAAG
>JAUZPC010000282.1 GCA_030706105.1 Bacteroidota bacterium
AAATAACAGAACTTATAATGTTCCTTTTCGTATAATTATTACATGCTCTCCCTGGAATTTCCTCAGATTCCTTTTTTGTGTTAAGCGACAATTTAAAATAAAGATTTATGAATTTGTTCCGGTGTATTCAAAGTTCATGGTTTGGAGTTAAAAACTATCTGATAGTATTGTTGTTTTTAGTGTTTGGACAAAATGTTTTTGCCCAGTCTTATCCTAATTCAGCAAAGTATTATATCTGTAAAAGTGATAATAATACATTAAGCCCGAATCTTGATAATGATGACCGTGATGGTTATGGGTATTGGGTTGTAGATCAAGGTTCTGCAACAATTACAAATCAGACCAGTCATTCTAATGTGACGTTTAGTAATATCGGTACAGGTAAAAATGTGTTTTATTTTTATTATTTGATAGATAAAGAACCTGATTATTATCAAAATGGGAATCCTCCAACGGATGCAAGTGGTAATTATTTTTTAGAACATATTGTGACGGTATACAATAATAATATTTCTGCCGGGAGCGATATTATTGATTGCTCTGCTGTAGGTACATATACCTTAAATGGAACAAATCCAACAGGTTACGTTACTGAAGTATCAAATGTATGGGGATTGTGGAGGGTATATTCAGGCAAGGGATCATTTAATAACATAAATCAATACAATACCACAGTAACAAATTTAAATAATGGGGAAAACAAATTTGTTTGGACAGTCGGTGGTAGAAATAATGGATGGGGATGGGGATCGACTAATTGGGATAATAGTTGTTCAGATACTGTTTCTATTATTGTTTCGAAAAATCCAACAGTAAATGCCGGTATCGATCAGACTATTTGTTCGGGTTCTTCTGCATCTTTAAATGCCGGAGGAACAGCCTCAACTTATTCCTGGAACAATGGGATTGGTTCTGTAAACCCGGTAACTGTTTCTCCTGCTTCTACTACGACATATACCGTTATAGGTACTGATGCTGCCGGATATTGCTCGGCAACAGATGCTATGACTGTTACCGTTAATCCTTTGCCCGCTTTGTTTTCTGTGAGCGGTTCGGGTTCCTATTGCCAGGGAACGGGTGGCTTGCCGGTTACCCTTTCCGGATCGGAAGGCGGCGTTACCTATACGCTAAGTGATGGATCCACCATGGCAGGAACGGGTAATCCTATAACCTGGAACGGAAAAACAGCCGGCAACTATACGGTTAGTGCCCAAAAAGGAAGTTGTAATCGGGTAATGACAGGAACTGTAGCTATTACTGAAATTGCTTCTCCAACTATATATACTTTGTCTGGTCCTGCTTATTTATGTAAAGGTTCATCAGTAGTTCTTAAATTAAGCGGTTCCCAAACAAATGTAAATTATGCTTTAATAAAAGACGGAACAACAACGGTAGGTACTTATGCAGGAACAGGTTCTGCAATGATCTGGACAGTATCTAATGCAGGAACATACACGGTTACTGCTACCACGACCGGTTCTACAACTTGTGCCTCGGATATGAATGGGTCAGTTACTATTACCGAGCGAGCTCTTCCGGTACCTGTTACTTCCGGAGATGTTGCAATATGCGCGGGCAGTTCAGCGCAATTAACTTCAAACGGGGGAAATTCTTATAGCTGGAGTCCTGCCACCGGTTTAAGTGATGCCAGTATGTCCAATCCTATCGCAAATCCGGCAAGTACAACAAAATATACGGTTACCGCAAAGGATTCTTATGGCTGTTCGGGGAGTTCTACTCTGACGGTTACGGTGACTGCTCTTCCCAATACAAATGCTGGAAGTGATATTGCTATTTGTACGGGAGATGTGGCAACCCTTACTGCAACAGGTGCTGACACCTATAATTGGGATGGTTTGGGTTCTTCCAATCCGGTTACAGTTAGTCCTACAACTACTACAACTTATACGGTAACTGGAACCCGGAATGGATGTCAAAAGTCGGATCAGGTAACCGTAACGGTCAATACCCGCCCTGTTGCCAATGCCGGCAGTGACGTTACAATATGTAAGGGAACCAGTACCACCTTGAACGCTTCCGGAGGGGGAACATACCAATGGAGCACCGGCCCGACGACACAAAATTTAATCGTTTCTCCAAAATCGACTACTCAATATACGGTAACCGTTACCGATGCTTCGGGTTGTTCTGATGATGATAATGTATGGGTTACTGTTCTGGATACCGCGACTTTGACCCTTAGTCCGGATGTGGCTATCTGTAATGGAGCCAGTACGACTTTAACTGTTTCAGCTACCGGTGGCAACGGAAGTTCCACCTATTCATGGAAACCAAGTGGTGTATCTCCTTCAATTACCGTAAATCCTTCCAATGCAACTTTATCTCCCGAAGATTTTTATTATTCGGTTACTGCTACTGATATTAAAGGATGTAAAGCTTCCGGCGTTGTTAAGGTTACTGTAAACCCATTGCCTGTGGTTTCCATTGGAAATTTGGACGCTACTTATTGCGCAGATGAAAAAAATATAGCAATTACCGGTTATCCTACCAGTATAACCGGCCACTTTACTTTTTCAGTTCCGGTTTCATCGAATGCATTCAGTGATAATGGAGACGGTACGGCTGTTTTAAACCCCGTAAATTTGACTCCGGCCACCAATTATTCTATTCAATATACTTATACTGACGGCAATGGCTGCACATCAAGCGTAAGCAAAGATTTTTATGTTCGGAATGAACTGGTTCCTAAGCCGGTTTTATCTGGCTTGTTGCCACTGTATTGCGATAATGACGGGAACAAGGTTACATTAAACGCTACTCCCGCTTCCGGAACAGACGGTGTTTATACCGGCGTACCCAGCGATTTTACCGATCAAACTAATGGCGTGGCAACTTTTTCTCCTTCAGGATTAGGGGTTGGCACATATACCGTAAAATATACCTATACTGATCCGGGAACCGGCTGTGTGGGTTCAAAAGACAGTATATTTATAGTTGGTATTCCTGTGAAAATTAATGTTTTGCCATCTTATTGCAGGACTCAGGGTAAGATTTTGCTTTCGGTGACTAAACCGGCTTCTGTTGCTGAGACGGGTAAATTTTATATCGATGGCGTTTATTCCGGTTTAGAAGGCAGTGCAACCTTTGATCCTTCTACTGCAGACATTGGTTCTCATAAAATCGAGTATAGGTTGACGAATTCTATTGCCTGTACCGATACCGTAAAAGCAATAGTTGTGGTAAATGCATTACCAGATGCTTCATTTACAATAGGCGGCATTTCCAATATAAATACAAATATCAGTTTTTGTGAGAATGATGCTTTGCTTACTCTTTCAGGAAAAAATCCTGGCGGAACATTCAGCAGTCCCGATGCTGGTGTCTCTGGAAATAAGTACGATCCAAAAGCCGCCGGTGTTGGCATGCATACGGTTTATTATGAATATACGGATATAAACGGTTGTACCAATACGGAATCGGCAACATTTGAGATCAAGAGTGTGCCGACCGTCAGTATCAATAATCTTGATCCTGCCTATTGTAATGATCATGCAAGGGTTGATCTGATTGGTAATCCCTTGCAGGTGGGTGCTTTACCTTATGGAGTGTGGACTGCTCCTAATGGTTGGACTTCAGATATATTAAAAGACAATAATAACGGACATGCTGATTTCTATCCGTCAAAAGTCCCTACTGCAGGAACTTACACCATAAAGTATACTGTTGTTGGACCGACGGGTTGCAGCGCGACAGCTGCTCAAAATGTTGTAATTAATTTTGCACCTTCTGTTGATTTTGCCAATTTACCTTCTGAAATATGCGAGAATAATGGCCCTGTTACCTTAACCGGCAGTCCAACTTCTTCATTGGGAACTTTTACAGGAGATGGAATTATCAGTCAGAATAACGGTAAAGCTGTCTTTGATCCTAAAGGATTATCCACGATATCACATGATATTATCTATTCATATACGGATGGAAATGGTTGCTCTGCTTCTAAGACAAGAAGTACAGTGGTTAAACAGCCACCTGCAGCATTTGAAGTTACCGGTGGAGGAGCTTATTGCTCGGATGCTATTTCCGGCCCTGTTGGATTGAGTGGCTCTGAGAATAATATCAATTATCAGTTGTATCTTAACGGGCAGGTAAAAGGAAGTCCTGTTTCCGGTACAGGGAATACACTGGATTTTGGAAGTCAAAATGCTATTGGAACTTATACTGTTGTTGCAAGTTCTCCTGCCAATCTTTGCTCGACACAGATGAACGGGAATGCTGTGATAACATCAATTGCACCTCCGGCAAATTTTGGCCTCAGTCCTTCTTCCTCTGCCTATTGTGAGGGAAGCTCCGGAGTTTCACTTACTTTATCTGCTTCAGAGAACAATGTAGTTTATGCATTAAAAGAAATCAGTTCAGGGACGCCGAAAGTAATAGGTTCGTTAAACGGCAATGTCAGTGGTGGTTCTTTAGTTTGGAACAATATTTTAGAAGGTAAATATATCGTTGAAGCGGCCAGAGGTGCCTGTGTTAAAGAAA
>JAUZPC010000283.1 GCA_030706105.1 Bacteroidota bacterium
AGTCTAAAGGAAATCACTATGAAATTTTTACTATCCATACTAATTTATTTATTATTAACTAATTTTACTTCTGGACAGATACTTAATCCTATAAAATACTCAAATAATCAAAAACAAAATAAAAACAATGAGCCGCCGCAAGATCAGCTTTATTATAACTATGAATGCAATATGGGGCTGTCTGATTCTCTTTATCCGTATCAGCCTATCATAAATAAAAAATCTGTTAGACTTAAAGGACAAAGTAATTTAGCCCTAACAGAATTTCACCCGATTCAAGTAGTTATAGATGATAAAAAAATAGATACTTATACCTATGATGATAATGGGAATATGCTTTCCTGCCTTGGAGTTAAATTAATTAATAATGAATGGATTAATGATTATAGATATATCTATACGTATGATAGTAAGGGGAATAAGATCGTTCAGCTTAGTGAATTCTGGAGTTTTGACAAATGGATAAGCTCTTGCCGCTTGTCATATACCTATGATAACAATGGCAATGAACTGGTCAGGCTTACTGAAAATTGGATAAATAACGAATGGGTAAATTCCAAAAGATTGACACGTACATATGATAATGATGGGAATGAGCTTACCTACCTATGTGAAGGTTATGAAAATAACACTTGGAGAAATTATCATAGAATTACGAGTATTTATAAAGATAATGAGCAATTGCTTACTTATTATATAGAAAAGTGGGGAAGTAACGGTTGGCAAATGTTTTCAAGGAGAACATATACTTATGACAATGACGACTATATTATTAATACACTATTTGAACAATGGTCAGATAATCCGTGGATAGATTATTTTAAATACACTTATACGTATGATGATAAAAAACATGTGGTAAATGTACTTGGCCAAAACTCAATAGGTTATAGTTGGGAGAACTTTAGTAGAGGCACATATTCATATGATAATAATGGCGATCTGATTACTTTTTGTCAAGAATATTGGCGGGAAAATTACGGATGGAAAAATTCATCAAGACTTACTAATACGTATGATGACCACCATAATATTCTTTTTACTCTGAGTTCTGAGTGGAAAAATAACAGTTGGGAAAATACTAATAGAGAAACGCATACTTACAATTCTTATGGAAATATACTAACTGAGCTTTTTGAATACTCAAATAATAACGTGTGGGTATACGGAAGCAGACAGACATATGTTTATGATTTTAATGAGAATCTGCTTTCTCAAATTATTGAAGAATGGCAAAATAATTGTCGTTCTAAAATTTATGAGAAAAGATATATTTATGACAGTAATGGGAATGCCATTTGTGGCGAAGTTATTAAGCTGGATTCAAATACTGTGATACTTGAAGAAGATGGCTTAACATTAAGATACAATAATAAAATTGATTATCTAAAATTTACGGCCACAAAGGTAAACATTAAATATGCCCAAATAACTGACGTTAATGGAAGAAATGAATCTGTAAATAAATATAACCTTTCGCAGAATTACCCTAATCCCTTTAATTCCAGTACTATAATAAAATGCACTATACCGATAAAAGGAGTTTACTCGCTAAAAGTATATAATGTACTTGGTCAGCAAATAGCCATGTTGTGTAATAAAGAAATCCAGGCAGGGGAGAATACATTTTACTTTGATGCCAAAGAGCTTCCAAGTGGAGTTTATATCTATCAGTTAATCGGTGGATCTACAAATTCACCGGGCGGGAATATAAATATTAGCAAAAAAATGTTATTGATAAAGTGATACTACGTCCTGGCAATTTTGTATTTCTTAAATGCAAAATATATTTCTTTAACCAGTGTTTTAACTACTGTAGCCGTGGGGATTGCAAAAAGCATTCCCGGCAAACCTGCAATTTGACTGCCCGCAATTATTAAAAGCATTATTATTATTGGGTGTATGTCCAGATTTTTAGAAAATACTGTCGGCTGTACAAACCCATTATCAATAATATAAATTATTACTATTAAAATAAATATTTGCGGGAATTGTGAAACGTTTCCATTAGTAACAAATGAAATTATTAATGCCGGAATACCCCCTATAACAGGTCCAAAATAGGGCACTAAGTGTCCGCAGCCGGCAATAAGGCCTAAGGGGAGAGCATTAGGAATGCCGATAATCCAAAAGCCCACGCCACAGGATACTCCCACAAAAGTAGCATCAAAAATCCACGCTCTCACAAACTTACCCATTTGTAAAAAGATAACTTTTATTATCCAGTAACCCATTTCAAAATATTTGTTCGGGATGATGGACAAAACTCCTTTAATAAGCTTGTGGCTGTCCTTAAGTGCAAAAAAGGAAATAAACGGAACAATTACAACTACAGCGGCAACTGTAATAAGTGATGACAGGATATCTGTCAACCTCCCCATAAAGCCTAACACCTGGCTTGTAATAGTTTCTTCAATCCGTTTTGCAATAGTACCTTTTGGAAAAGTGGGGAGGTATTTTCTTAATTCAGTATCAATTGCCGTTATCTCTTTATGGAGTGAAAAATTCTTCAAACCTTCAGAGAACTGCGAAATCTGATCATATAAAATGGGGAGCAGGTATCTGAACCCGCTGTAAATAGAAAGTATGACAACTGTAAAAACCAGAACTGTTGCCCACAACCGGGGCAAACCCTTTCTCTCAACAAAACTGACCATAGGATGAAGTATTAGGGAGAGCAGTACTGCCAGAGCAAAAACCATTACAACGTCAGATAAAAAATAAGTAAATGAAAACAGCAGGAGAATTATTAAAAATCCTCCCAGATATTTATTTAAATATTTTGGCCTGCCGTCAGTCAACTTCTACTTCCTCAACTCTTCTAACACCGGGAACTTGCAGCATAAGTGCACGTTCAATACCGGCCCTAAGAGTCATTAAATTTAACGGGCAAGAGGCACAGGCACCGGTAAGTTTAACCTTAACAATGCCGTCATCCGATACATCTACAAGTTCAACATCGCCATCATCCGCCTGCAGATATGGACGCATTGTATCTAAAGCTTTTTTTATTTCATCAAACATAATATTATAAAATTATTTCATAATCATTACCCGTTGAAGATGCTTCTACAGTCTTGGCCAAGTTTGCTGCAATGGAAAGCATATTACTTGCGTGATCAGTCTCGGGTAAATCAAATACAATAGGTACGCCTTTATCGCCTCCGATACGGATTCTGGGGTCTATTGGAATACCGCCTAAAAATGGAACCTTTAGCTCATTTGCCAAGGCCTCTCCGCCACCCATTCCAAAAATATCATAAGTTTTGCCTGTATCGGGTGCAACAAAATAGCTCATATTCTCAATTATACCCAGCAAAGGTACGTTTAGTTTCTCAAACATTTTTAGTCCCTTTCGGGCATCAATAAGCGAAACTTCCTGCGGTGTAGTTACTATAACTGCGCCTGATAGCGGTAAAGACTGTACTAAAGTAAGTTGAATATCGCCGGTTCCCGGAGGCATGTCAAAAAGTAGAAAGTCAAGTTCGCCCCATGAAACATCTGTCAAAAATTGTTTAAGGGTTCCGCTTGCCATTGGGCCTCTCCAAATTATTGGGGTGTTGTCATCAATAAGAAAACCTATTGACATAAGTTTAATGCCGTAATTTTCAACTGGAAGCATCTTGGGTGTCGGTTCACTGTAATCAATCATGGGCTTTTCATTTACGCCTAACATTAATGGTATTGAAGGCCCGTAAATATCAGCGTCAATTAACCCGACTTTATAACCCTGCTTTGCCAATGCGGCAGCAAGATTAACTGAAACAGTACTTTTACCAACTCCGCCCTTGCCGCTGGCTATTGCAATAGTATATTTAATATCCGGCAAAATCTCTTCTTTGTGTGCTGCGGGTGTGTGTACTTCTCCTTTATTTTCAATTTCAACAGTTGAATGTTTAAGATTCAATTTCCGGGTTAAAGTACTTTGCAGAAAAGAAGTTAGTCCTTTAATGTCAGTATTCGGCTCTAAGGTAAGCTGTATTTTTACATCAATGCTTGTATCATTGTGCTCAAGTTTTTTTATTGAATTTAAAACAATATAGTCTTTGTTGTAACTTTTAATATCTAATTCTTTTAATATCTTTACTATTTCCGATTTAGTTATGGATGTCATCGTATGTATTCCTGAATAAACAATTTAAATTTTATTTTTAATATAAGTTCTGCCTGACTTTACTGCGCGTTCCATCAGCCATTCTTGTGCATTAACTTTTTTTGAATCATCACCTTCAATATAATAATAACTCTTATCATTATGCAACTCTCTGGCCTGTGCGTTATCTTTTAGCATAATTTTAAGTATCTTTATTAACTGTGCTTTCAGCTTTCCGTTTTCAACGGGAAAAGCCACCTCAACTCTTCTATCCAAATTCCGCGGCATTAAATCAGCGCTGCTTAGATAAAGGTTTTCTTCACCATTATTAAAGAAATATGAAATACGGCTGTGTTCTAAATATCTTCCGACTAT
>JAUZPC010000284.1 GCA_030706105.1 Bacteroidota bacterium
TCATACAAAAGAATGGTCCACCTCATTAAACTTCTTGACAATGATGTCAAAATTCAAAAAAACTTTCATTCTGATGAATCCGGACTTTCAAATTTACCAATAATGATAATGTCAAGTCTGACACAGAGTTTATTATCTGCAATTGACTATAAAAGAGCAGAAGCAAAAAGGAAAAGAAACTTCTCGATATTTAATGAATTACTATCATCCAAAAATGAGATACATCTTTCTCTCAAAAAACAAATTCCGGCCTCCTATTATCCATTCCTAAGTACTGTGGAAGGGTTAAGACAAAAGCTTAGAGAAAATAAAATCTTCACCCCCACTTTCTGGCCAAATGTTCTCAAAAGGACCAGGCAAGGTTGCTTTGAAAGAACTATGGTCAAAAATTTAGTACTTTTGCCTGTTGACCAGCAAAAAGATATACAAATACCGGAATTAATTTGTGATATTATTTTAAAATTAAGTTAAATTTTCGCATATTAAGGAACAACAAACCCAGTTTTTTGTAAAACTATCAAAGAAGAAAATTGGGTGCTGAGAGCCGACTTATTGAATTAAGATATTGATTTTTGCAAAATTAATAAATATTTTTCAACAATATCAAATATTAAACAAAATTGTACGTTTTATTAATTATTAAAAATTAAAGGATAATATGAAAATAGTATTATTAAATTTGTTCCTAATCTTATCAGCCATTAATTTATTTGGACAGCAGGCAGATACTCTATTAACAAGGAAGATGGATCCGCTTGCAGGCAAATATTACAGCCAGGCTGTAGAACTTTATAAAGCTGATAAATATGACGAGGCCATCGTTTATCTTGATTCAAGCATTGCCGTAGAAAAAGATTTTAGAACTTATTTTTTAAAAGGACAGGCTCAGTTAAAAAACGCTGATTTGGAAAAAGCAAAAGCAACCTTTAATGAAGTCCTTAAAATTTATCCTACATTTGATAAAGCATATTTCTCATTAGCTCAAATTGAATTGCGTAGTGGCAATTATGATGCTGCAATTAGCAATTATGAAAAAATTGTTCAATTGGGCAGCACTGATTCCATAAAAAATAAGGCTAAATTGTTAATCGATGACACTCAGAAAAGTAAACTTGAGGCTCAGGTAAGCTCTTTGATTAAAGCTGGTGATGAGTTTGCAAAAACGGATAAAAATACGGAAGCTATTGAACAATATGAAAAAGCAAAAGCAATAAATAATAGCCCTGTTGCTTCGTACAAAGAAGGACAGATTTATGCTAAATTGAAAAAATATGAAGAAGCAGTAGCTAACTTTCAAAATGCTTTAGCAAATGACAAGAAAGACGATAATATTAAAGTCTATAACAATGCTTTGTATAGTGTTTATATTGCAATGGGTAATGATGAATTAAATTCTAAAAAACCTAAATTAGACAAAGCTCTTGAAAGTTTTAATAGTGCCCTCAAAATATCAGAGAGTGATATTGTTCACTTTTATATTGGAAGAGTATATACTGAAAAATCAAAATTACCTGAAGCACTGGCAGAATTCCAAAAAGCAGAGCAATTAAAAAAATCTATTAGCGATGGCGCTTTAGCTTTTTATAGAGGAGTCGTTTATAAAAAACAAAATGATAAAGTAAAAGCAAAAGAAGAATTTACTAAAGCGATGGAAGATGCAAAGTATAAAAAGAATGCAGAATTGCAGATAAAAGATATGAATGCTCCAAAACAGAAACCTGTTGAAAAATAGTTTTGAAAGCTGCCCCAAAAGGGCAGCTTTTTTTTTGTAATTATATTCTAATTGTTTTACTTATTCCTCTAACCTGCTTATCTTTCCAAATTAAAAATAATGAAGTATTATTATGTCCGGAAAACTATATTTGGTTTCTACACCCATTGGAAACTATGATGACATTACATTAAGAGCTTTAAATGTATTAAAGGATTGCGATATTATTATTTGCGAAGAATTTAAGGAAGCAAAAAGATTACTATCTCATTACCAGATTCAAAAAGAGCTATATTCTATTAATGAGCATAACGAAAAAGAGAATTCTCAGGAAATACTCTATAAACTTCTTGAAGGCAAGAACCTTGCGTTAATATCAGACTGCGGGACACCATTATTCTCAGATCCCGGCAGCTTTTTAACATCTCTTTGTATATCGCAAAAAATTGAAGTAGTCCCTGTTCCTGGAGCAAATTCTCTTCTACCTGCACTTATTATGTCCGGTTTTGATACGGATAAATTTTATTTTGCAGGATGGCTTTCCCCCAAGAAGGAGGAGAGAAGAGTAGAACTATTGAAACTGAAAGCAATTAAAGAAGTGCTGGTTATTTATGACACTCCCTATAGATTGAAATCTGTTTTACTGGATATTGTTAAGATAATTGGCAAAAATGTTAATGTCTGCCTGGCCTATAATATTACGTTAAAAACCGAAAAATACTATCACTGTACTGCTCAGGAACTCCTAACAAAGGCAGAATCACAAATTCCAAAGGGCGAGTATGTACTCCTAATAAACAATAAGTGATAATATGGGAACTTAGAATGCTTCTCCGATTCCGAAGTGAAATTCAAAATTTTTCCAAAACTTTCTTTGAAATATAGTCTGCTTATTTGCCGGGTCATAAGTTCTCCATCCAAAATCAATTCTGAAAGGGGCTACAGATGTATAATAGCGGAATCCAATACCTGTTGCTACGGCAATTTCATCATATCTGAATTTCTTATAACCTAGCCAGGAGTTGCCGTAATCATTAAAAAATGCAATGCCAAATGATTCAAGAAACCTCAACCTCAGCTCAAAACTTCCTTCAAACAAAAAAGTGCCTCCTTTAACATTTTGGCCACTTTGTCCTAAGATGTCAACAACAAACGGAGTTTCTTTCGGTATTAGTTCATTACTGCGCCATCCTCTTACGGAGTTGCTTCCTCCGGCATAGTAGGCCCTGTTTATTGGTATGCCTCTATAATCACCATGGTAGGCCTGAAGATGTCCAATTTTTATTTTTGTAGCAAAAATTGTATTCTTACTTCTTCCCAGCTTAGTATAGAAGGAAGCGTTTAAAGTTGTTTTGTAAAATAATGAACTGCTGTAGGGCTTATTTAAAACTTTAGCAAACATATATGGTATAGCATTATCTTCTTCAAAAAGAATGGAAATTATATAACCCTGGGTAGGGAAGAGAATATTATCAGTAGTAATCCGGTTAATATCAGCGCCTATACTTGAAATCAGTTTACTGGATAAACTATCCTTACCTTGTTTATAAACTTCTTTACTCTCTTCAACGCTATAAAATGTGCTTAGTTTATTAACCAAAGTATAAGTGGGTAACTCAAAGTCCAAAGTTACTTTTGAACCATAGACTGTATTGTTATAACTGGGTTGCTTATTGATAGTTGCATAAGTGACCCAGCTTCCAAATATCGTTTTTCCAAATAAATAAGGCTGATCTATGGTTACACGTGAATCAACATACCCCAGTAATGTTGTATCCCTAAAGGAAAATTTCTTAATTAATCTGGCTATTTGAGCATGAAATAGATCTTGAATACCAAAAGAATTTTGGAAAGTAAGTTTTCTTGCCTGTCCTAAAAAATTTTTCTTAATATATGTAGCTCCAAGACCTATGTTCAAGGCGCTTTGTTGGTTATTTAGAATTATTTCAGGAGACAATTCGTTTAACTTTCCAATTGAGCCTTCAAGTTTGAGAGGTGCAAAGAAGCTTGATGTATCTTTCTCAATGCTTGATAAACTTACAGAATTAAAAACGCCGGTTCTAAATAAACGCGATTGGCCGCGTCTTACTTTCTCCGCATTATAGTATTCGCCTGTCCTAATATCTGTAATTCTTTTAAGCAAATCTTTGTCTACATAAGGGGCACCCTCGCCACTTGTTATAACATTTATAGTGTCAATTTTATATCTATTGCCGGGTGTAAAAAATACTTTGATGTCTGATTTAAACCTATTAGTATCGGTAACAATATAAGTGCTGTCAAATCTGGCAAGCATATATCCCGTATTTAATAAGTCGGAAGCTGCAGCATTAATATTATCCTGCAGTTTTTCCTGATTAAATTGCTTAGTAGTATCAATAATAATTTGTTTGGAAACATTGGCCGCTATATTATCAGGAAGAATATTTAACCCGTCTATTTCAAATTTACCATATGTGGAGGGCCGTCCCTCCAATATATCATATTTCAAAATTGCAGTATGTTTTACGGAATCAATTTCATACGATGGATTAATTTTTACCAGAAAGAAACCATTGGCATGATAATAGTCCGTCAATGAAGTAATATCTATGGGGATATTAGTGGAATCAAAGTATTTTGCCTCTGAACCTAAGCTGCTGAACGAATATAAAAATTTCCAGAACCACCAGGGAGTTTCTGAAGAAAGAATCATTTCTTTTAAAGAGCTGGAAGAAAATGATTTATTCCCCTTAAAGACA
>JAUZPC010000285.1 GCA_030706105.1 Bacteroidota bacterium
TCCGGCTGGCGAGGGGGATTTTTTATACTTTTCACACTGTATTAGATTGATCGTTCAAAATTATTCTTTTTTATATACAATTGAGACGCTTGGCTTTTAAATAGCCACGGTGCTTTAGCCCGTGGATAACAAAACCCCACTCTATATAGTTGGCTTTAGCCACAGTATATTCTCTCTTTCACTTGTCATTTCATCAGATTACGTAGAGAAATCTCATTGTTTGCGATACTAATGAACCAACTACGACGTTGCGCTTCGCGTTACACTAAGACGTTTCGCCATTCAGCTCTGCAATGACCGGCTAATTTTGTTTCCCTGTTATTTTATGTTTAATTTCTTTATTTTTGGTACAAATTTTTAAGGTTTTTAAATGTCATATAAGTGGAATAAAGTTAAGGATTTCTCAGATATTTTTTATGAGAAAATGGATGGAATAGCCAAAATAACCATCAACAGACCTGAAGTACGCAACGCTTTCAGACCTGAAACCGTTATTCAAATGTATGAAGCTTTTGCTGATGCACGTGAGGATCAGGAAGTTGGCGTCATTCTGTTAACTGGTTACGGTCCGGCAAAAGACGGCAAATATGCTTTTTGCAGCGGCGGTGATCAGAGAATAAGAGGCGACAAGGGTTATGTAGGCAAAGATGGGGTTCCAAGATTAAACGTTTTAGACTTACAAAAGCTTATAAGAAGCATTCCCAAACCTGTTATAGCTTTAGTTGCAGGCTATGCAATTGGAGGGGGTCACGTTTTACACGTAGTATGCGATTTGACTATTGCAGCAGAGAATGCAATATTCGGACAGACAGGCCCTAAGGTTGGCAGCTTTGACGGCGGTTTTGGCGCAAGTTACTTAGCCCGTTTAGTCGGCCAAAAGAAAGCCCGGGAGATTTGGTATTTATGCGAACAATATAACGCCCAGGAAGCTCTTCAAATGGGTTTGGTAAATAAAGTTGTTCCGGTTGAAAAGCTTGAAGAAGAAGGAGTTAATTGGGCGTATAAAATTCTTCAGCACTCTCCAATGGCTTTAAGACTGCTTAAATCTTCGTTTAATGCTGAGCTTGACGGACAGCAGGGTATTCAAGAGCTGGCAGGAAATGCCACTTTACTTTATTATATGAGTGAAGAAGCGCAGGAAGGCAAAAAAGCATATTTGGAAAAGAGAAAGCCCAATTTTAAGAAATTCCCAAAACTCCCATAGCAGTATAATGGAAAAGCAAATTTCAAAAATACAAAGCTGGCTGCTGGCCTCACGCCCCAAAACACTTTTAGCAGCTTTTGTCCCGGTTTCTGTCGGTTCAGCATTGGCAATCCATAACGCAAAATTTAGTTATTTATTTTTTGTTGTCGCATTGCTCTGTTCTGTTTTAATTCAGGTTGGGACAAACTTTACCAATGATCTGTTTGATTATCTTAAAGGGGCTGATAACGAGAAAAGAAAAGGTCCGCTTAGAGTATTGGCTTCCGGATTGATTTCAGTAAAAGAGATGAAAACAGGAATAGTTTTAGTGTTCGCTACAGCTTTTTTGTTGGGTTTGTATCTTGTTTTCAGCGTGGATATATACGTTTTATATATAGGCATTTTTTGTATTATTTCAGGTATTTTATATACCGCAGGCCCGTATCCCCTTGCCTACCATGGCCTGGGTGATTTATTTGTATTTATTTTCTTTGGTGTAGTTGGAACAATGGGTACTTATTACCTGCATACCCAAGAAATTACCTTAACTTCTTTTTTGGTATCAATACCGGTAGGAGCATTGATAACAAATATTTTAGTTGTAAACAATTTCAGGGATGTGGATGAAGACCGTGCAGCAAATAAGTTTACTCTTGCCGTTATTTTAGGAAGAACTTTCTCTAAATACCAGTTAATCATTTCGATTATGATTTCCTATTTAATTCCTTTGATTCTATTCCTACAAGTGAAGTCTGATGTTTTTTCCGGATGGATTTTCCTGCCTCTGCTGTCATTACCTATTGCATTCACTACAATTAAAATGCTTTATACTCTTAAAGGCGAAGCCTTAAATAAAACATTAGAACTTACAGCAAAGCTTTCTGCAATTTATGGTCTATTATTTTCCATAGGATTGGCATTTTGAGTATTATTAGTTTTAATACTAAACCCTTTTCACTTTTACTCAAGTCCCCTATCATTACATCCAAAAGCATCATTACAGAACGCAAGGGATTTAACCTCTATGTAAGTAAAAATGGACATACTGCTTATGGGGAATGTTCCCCCCTGCCTGAGTTTGGGTCAGAGACTCTTGAAGATGCTGTTAAAAGTCTAAACAATTTAAGTATTGATGACAGCATATTGGAAAGCCACAATTTTATTCGGGATTTGGAAAGCTGCCTGGTGCCGTTTACCGGTTCCCCCTCCCTATGCCATGCTGTTGAGCAAGCGCTTGTTAACCTGTACGCCGCAATTCATAATATAACTTATTCTAAAATTTTTCAGGTTAAAGCTAAAAATTATATTTATGTAAATGGATTTATTGGCATTGCTGATATAAAAGAAACATTGAATAAGGTTCAGGGTTTAGTTAATTGCGGAGTTACAACAATAAAGCTTAAATTTGGCAGGCCGGATTTTAATGAAGAATTACAGATATTGGAGGAAATTTCCGGTCTATATGGAAGTAAAGTAAAACTTCGCCTTGACATAAATGGCGCATGGGAGTTGGGCACTGCAATTAAAAGAATAAATCAGTTTTCAGGATTCAACATCGAATATATTGAACAGCCGGTTTTGTCAGCAATTGAATTGGAGGAAACAGCCGCAAATTGCTCAATACCGATAGCCGCAGATGAAAGTATCAGAAGCGTAAATGAAGCATTTAACATTATTAAGGGAAGCTTTATAAAAGTATTGGTACTTAAGCCAATGATGCTGGGCGGAATTATAAATACATTAAGAATAATTGAGAAGGCAAGTACAAGAAATATTAAAACCATAATTTCATCATCATTTGAACGCTCTCATGCTTATGCCTATGCGGTTCATTGTGCTTCTTTTATAAAGGAGGATTGGGCTCACGGTTTAGGCACAACAGATATTTTTATTGATGCATATAACGAGAAAAAATTTGAGATGAAATCAGGAAAAATTTATACAGATGCATTATGATTCCACTTTTCAAATACTTTAATAGTGCTGAAAAATGCTGCGGTTCAAAAATATTTATACAAACCGGCAACAATAAATATACATTTGATGAAGTCCAAGAATATGTAACAAGATATTCAGTATATTTTAAATCGCAAAATGTTAATACCGGAGATTACATCGGCATATTATTGGAAAACAATGAAAATTTTGTTTTTTCTGTTTTAGCTTTAATGAATATTGGTGCAATCCCTGTTTTTTTTAATGCAAAGAATTCTGTTGCCGAAGTTTCTGAGCTTTTTAACTTTACCGGCTGCAAATACATGATATCCCGCAAGGAATTTACGCTGCCTAATATTATTTTACCGTCAAAAGAAACATTAAATGGGAATATTGATTTTCATCCGGAAAATATAACTCCGGCAAATACTGCAATAATTATTTTTACTTCAGGTTCAAGGGGTACACCAAAGGCTGTTAAAATAACCTGCAGTAACTTATTAAACAGTGCTTTGGCCAGTAACTCAATTATTGGCTATGTTAATGGTGACAGTTGGATGGCTACTCTGCCATTTTATCATATAGGGGGATTCTCAATACTTATAAGAGCTTTAACTTTTAGAATTCTATTATATCTGCCTGATTCATTAAAAGTAAGTAACCTAAAAAAGGCCTTAGACTCTTATAACCCTAATCATATTTCTTTAGTTTCTACACAGGTTATAAAATTATTGGAGGATGGTTATACACCAACAGACGGATTGAAATCTGTTTTGCTGGGGGGCGGTTTTTTTAATAATGATTTAATTGCCAAATTGCTTGACAAAAAATGGCCAATAATAAAAGTATATGGATCAACAGAAAGCTCTTCTTTAATTTCAGCTCATAGGGTAAAAAAAGATGATCATTTACCTTCAGCAGGTAAAGCTGTTTTAGAAAATAAAATTGCCGTTTACGATAAGGCGGGAGATGCCGTTCCTGTTAATACTGAAGGAGAAATAGTTCTTTCAGGACCAGTAGTTACAAATGGATATTTGAATAATATGGGAGAGACGGCCAGAAAATTCAGAAACGGCTGCTATTTTTCCGGTGATTATGGCTATTTGGATAATGACGGTTATTTATATTTGGTCACAAGGAGAGAAGATTTAATTATTTCAGGCGGGGAAACATCAATCCTGCTGAAATTGAATACCTACTTTCTAAATATTCGCCGATCGCAGAAATGGTGGTATTTGCAGAAGATGATAAATATTGGGGACAAATTCCGGCATTGGCTGTCAGATTAAGAGCTCCTAAGCAAAATATTACGTTAGAAGA
>JAUZPC010000286.1 GCA_030706105.1 Bacteroidota bacterium
ATCTCTATGAAAAGAATTATTGTAATTGCAGTTGTAGTGTTAACTGCTTACTTTTTTATTGCAAAACCGTTCAGCAGTTTTGACAGGCCTGTTTTAATCTCTTTTAATGATACATTAAAAGTTTTTAAACCTACAAAATTTCATGAAAGTGAAGAAAAATTGATATCTACTATTCTTTCAAGATATCACTACAATAAAGCCACTTTTAATGACAGCCTTTCTAATGTAGTTTTTGAGCGTTATCTTAAAACGCTGGACTATAACAGAAACTATTTTTTACAGTCCGATATTAAAGAATTTGAAAAATACCGCTATGCCTTTGGAGACTACCTGGTTGATGGTGATTTGACAGCGGCATACAATATTTTCAATATCTTTTACAGACGTTTTAATGAACGTGTTGAATATGGCAAAAAGCTGTTAGATAAGGAAATGGATTTTTCTACAAAGGAAGAACTTGATGTAGAAAGAGTAGATGCCCCATGGCCAAAGGATTTACAGGAAGCTAATGATTTATGGCGTAAAAAAGTTAAAAATGATGCACTCGGTTTACTGCTAACCGGTAAAGACTGGAAAGGCATTGTTGAAACTTTAACAAAACGTTATGATAATTTGAAAAAGACTTTTTATAAGTTTAATGATGAAGATGTATTTCAGATAATTATGAATTCATATACTGAAACAGTTGATCCCCATTCTAACTATCTTTCCCCGCAGACAAGCGAACAGTTTAAAATTGATATGAGCCTGTCTTTAGAAGGAATAGGCGCTCAGCTTCAGCAGGACGATGAATATATTAAAGTTTTGGAAATCGTTCCCGGCGGTCCGGCATTTAAAAGTAATTTACTTCATAAAAATGATCGTATTGCAGCCGTTGCCCAGGGAGATAAAGGGGAATTTGTTGATGTTGTAGGCTGGAGGATAAATGATGTAGTCCAATTGATAAGAGGCGCAAAAGGGACTGTAGTAAGACTGCAAATTTTGTTAGCCAGTGAAGGTACAAATGCATCTCCTAAAGAAATTAAACTTGTTAGAGATAAAATCAAACTTGAAGAACAATCTGCTAAACAAAAAATAATTGAGATTAAGCAGGATGGTAAAGTTGCTAAAATTGGTGTAATTACCATACCAACATTTTACAGTGACTTTGACGGTGCTTCTCATGGTGAAAAAGATTACAAAAGCACTACTGCCGATGTAGAAAAATTGCTGGACACTCTAAAGAGAGCAAATGTTGACGGTGTTGTAATTGATTTACGGAATGACGGCGGCGGCGCTTTAACTGAAGCTATTAAACTGACGGGACTATTTATTAAAGACGGTCCGGTTGTGCAGGTTAAAAACAGCAGCGGCTCTGTTGATGTTGGAGATGATGAGAACTCAAATATCTCATATTCAGGACCACTTGCGGTGCTTATAAACAAGTTTTCAGCATCAGCGTCTGAAATCTTTGCAGGTGCTATTCAGGATTATGGACGCGGATTAATTTTAGGTGATCAGTCATACGGTAAAGGTACTGTACAGAATTTGATAGATCTGAATAAAATGCTTCCTTCAGCTAAGGAAAAACCCGGGCAATTAAAGCTTACTATTGCTAAGTTTTACAGAGTTACCGGTGCAAGCACTCAGCATAAAGGAGTTTCCCCGGATATTAAATTTCCGTCATATTTTGATAATTCAAAAGACTTTGGCGAAAGCAGTGAACCAAGCGCATTGCCTTGGGATCAAATAAAATCTGCTGAATTTTATAAAGCCGGCAATTTTAAACCTTACCTTTCTGAACTGCTTAACAGGCACAACGCAAGGACTAAGAATAATTTGGAATGGCAGATGCTTGTTGACGATGTAAATGATTATAAAGCATTAAGAGAAAAGAAATTGATTTCATTGAATTATGAAACCAGGAAAAAAGAAAAAGAAGATGCCGAGAATAAGAAATTTGAGAGAGAAAATGCCAACAGAAAAGCTAAAGGTTTGAAGTTGTTAACTAAAGAAGAAATAAAAACTGCCGAAAATACGACAAAGCTGGATGACACCATGCTGAATGAATGCGGTCATATTTTAGCAGATTACATTGCCTTAAGCAAAAAATAAAATTAAAATTATCTTATTTTAACAAAAAAAGGGAGCCCGATTAGGAGCTCCCTTTTTTAATAATTTTACTGATCTATATATTAAACTTAATACCCTGTGCTAACGGCAGATCTTTGCCATAGTTAATAGTATTAGTCTGGCGTCTCATATAACACTTCCAGGCATCTGAACCGGATTCCCTGCCGCCGCCTGTTTCTTTTTCACCGCCAAAAGCACCGCCAATTTCTGCGCCGCTAGTTCCGATGTTAACATTAGCAATACCGCAGTCTGAACCTGCTGCACCTAAGAATGCTTCAGCTTCTCTTAAATTATTAGTAAAAATAGCGGAAGATAAGCCCTGAACAACATTATTATTCAAATCAATAGCGTTTTCAACTTCACCGCTGTATTTTATTAAGTAAAGAATTGGAGCAAATGTTTCTTCCTGAACTATTTCATATTTATTTTCGGCTTCAACAACTGCCGGCATAACGTATGTACCTGATTCATATCCTGCACCTGAAAGGACTTCGCCTCCAAAAATTACTTTCCCGCCTTCAACTTTTACACGCTCTAAAGCTTTGGTAAAATCGCCGACTGCATTTTTATCAATCAATGGCCCGACATGATTTTTCTCATCAAGCGGATCGCCAATTTTTAATCCCTTATAAGCATTAACAACAGATTCTTTTACTTTATCATAAATAGAATCATGAATAATTAATCTTCTTGTTGAAGTACATCTCTGGCCGCATGTACCAACTGCACCAAAGACTACAGCAGGCATAGCCATTTTAAGATCGGCATCAGGAGTAATGATGATACTATTGTTTCCGCCCAATTCCATAATAGCTTTACCAAATCTCTCGCCAATGATCTGGTTAGCATGTCTGCCAACTCTTGTTGAACCTGTTAAAGAAATTAGAGGAACTCTCTTATCTTCTAACATTGTTTCACCAATTGTAGCACCGCGTCCTACTATTAGGGAGAATACACCTTCAGGAACATTATTTTCTTTTAATACCGGGCCTAAAATATTCTGTACTGCGATAGCTGAAAGAGGAACTTTTGAAGACGGTTTCCATAAATTAACATCGCCGCAAACTGCTGCAAGCATTGCATTCCATGACCATACGGCTACAGGAAAGTTAAAAGCAGAAACGATTCCAACAATACCTAATGGATGATACTGATCATACATTCTATGGTTTGGACGCTCAGATTGGGTAGTAAAGCCATAAAGCTGACGGGACTGCCCAAGCGAAAAGTCACATATATCAATCATTTCCTGAACTTCGCCCATTCCCTCTTGTAATGATTTACCCATTTCATAAGAAACAAGCGTTCCTAACGGTCTTTTAAATTCGCGAAGTTTTAAACCTATCTGTCTTACAATGTCACCGCGTTTAGGTGCCGGCATTTTACGCCATACTTTATATGCTTCTTCACCTGTTTTAATAATATTCTCATAATCTTGTTCAGAAGCCTGATAAACAGAGGCAATATACTTTCCGTTTGTGGGTGAGTAAATTTTTAATTCGCCTTCTGTTGTTGTTTCATTCCATTTAGTACCCGTACAAGAACCGAAATTTTTTTCTTTGATTCCTAAGATTTTTAGAAATTCCATTTTTTCTCCAAAATTTTATTTATTTATTTTATACGCTAATACTTATTAATTAATTATTTTCTTATATCTCCAAAAAATTCTGTTTACTTTTGCATTTGCATAATGCATATAAAAAGGTATAGGGCCTACCCAGGGAATAATAGCTTTTACAAAGCCCATCTCTTTAAGATCTTTTAAGCACTTTTTAAGAAGTACTCCACCAACACCTTTTTTTCTTATACCTGGATTTGTACCCATTGGGCCAAACCAGCCTGTACCTTTGTTATTACCTTCATGGGCTGAAAAAGCAATAACCTCATCATTCTGAACTGCAATAAAAATTGTTTTAGGACTGTTATTAAAAGAAGAAGTAACTTCACCTGCCCAGCCTTCAAAATGCTTGTTTATAAAATCCATCAGCATGGTTTTATCTTCTTTGCAGGCACGTTTAACCAATATTCCGTCTTTTAATAATCGTTCTTCATCCAAGCCAGTATCAAAAGTATCATTTAGAAGATCTGCCAGCAAATTACAGGTATCATTAAATTTTACGAATCCTCTACGCTCAAAAAAGCAAATTGCTTCAGTATAAAAAGGATCTATACCCGGCATAAAGTAGTTAGGAACAGAATCATAAACCCGTATTTCTGCTACACCCTCTCTCTTGAATATCTCCTCAATCTGTAAATATAAAGAAGAAGCTATTCCCTGCCTTCTATATGAATCCGCTACACATAAAAGTTTAACAAACCC
>JAUZPC010000287.1 GCA_030706105.1 Bacteroidota bacterium
AATGCTTTAGCTTGGCCTACTATTTACAATGCAAATCGTGACCAAATTAAAGATCCTGATTTGATTTTCCCTAAACAAACATTCAAAATTCCTCAGTTAACTGAAGAAGAAAAAGCTAAATATGAAAAATTAAGAAAAAATTATAAACCTACTCCGGTTAACTAATTTATCATAATAAATAATTTTTTGTTAAACCCTTATCACCTTGATAAGGGTTTTTATTTAAATAGGTACTTATGGATTCTATTGAAAAACGCTTGAGTTTAGACAATGTTGATATGCTTTCCTTTTTAGGGTTTAATGATGCAAACCTTAAAATGCTTGAGGATAGATTCTTTTCCAAAATAACTGTTCGCGGCAATGTCGCTATTCTTAAAGGAACTCAGGATGATGTTGAAACTGTTGAAAAAGTTATTAAAGAAATGATATATGTGTTAAATACACATGGCAATCTTAGAACTTCTGACATTGAAACCATTCTGGATCTTACTTCCGAGGGGAAAGAAATAATTTCCTCAAATGAATTTGACTCAATTATTCTTTATACTAAAAACGAGGCCATTAAAGCAAAAACCGCCGGCCAGCTTAATTATTTACAGACTGCCCTTAAAAATGATATTTGTTTTGCCATTGGCCCTGCCGGTACAGGTAAAACTTATCTTGCCGTTGCTTTAGCTGTTGCTGCATTAAAAAAAGGGACTGTTAATAAAATTGTATTAGCAAGGCCTGCTGTTGAAGCCGGAGAAAGTCTGGGTTTTTTACCCGGTGATTTCAGAGAAAAAATTGATCCTTATCTCCGCCCTCTGTATGATGCACTGGAAGATATGCTCCCCTCTGAAAAATTGAAGGGGTATATTGAAAAACGGGCTGTTGAAATTGTTCCGCTTGCTTATATGAGGGGAAGAACTTTGAATAATGCCTATGTAATTTTAGATGAAGCACAGAATGCCACAGCTTTACAGATGAAGATGTTCCTGACTCGTTTAGGTGTAAGTTCTAAAGCAATAATAACCGGTGATGTTACGCAAGTTGATTTACCTTCCAAAACCACCAGCGGCTTAATTGAGGCACAGGAGATCCTTAAAAATATTGAAGGTGTCGGTTTTGTCTATTTTGAAAAAGCTGATGTTGTAAGACATAAATTAGTAAAAGACATTATTGACGCTTATGAAAAACAGAGATCAATGTAAATATTGAATGGGAAAAATATAACAGCATAGGGAACCTCCCTATGCTTACTCCCGTTATCCCGCATGGACGGACTGCACTTCTTGTAGTATAAATTACTACAAACTTATCACAAAAATAACTTCTTATCTTTCACAAAAAATATTGCTTTCGTTAAATGTTTTTTAACGTATTTTTCCTTCAAGAGAAATCAATTTATTTTCCAAAATTAAATTTAAGTATGATTAAAGTTGCAATAATGGATGAGAGCGTCTTAATACGAGCTTCAATTCGTCAGATATTATCGGAAGATAACAGTATTGAAGTTGTAGGGGATGTGCTGGATATCTCGGACATTAAAAAGCTGCTTACAATTCAGAAAATAGATATTTTACTCTTAGACATAAGCAAACCCGGTAATGCCGGCGTTAGCTTGCTTAAGGAAATAAACATAAGAATAAAAGGGCTCAAAATCTTAGTTCTAAGTATGCATAATGAATATCAGTTTCTGGCTGCATCGTTAAAGGATGGGGCACTGGGTTACTTGATGAAATCTGATTTATCGGCTGAATTAATTGATGCTGTGTACAAGGCCTCGGAAGGTTCAATTTATATCAGTCAGTTTTTCTTGAAGAAATTTAAAAAGAAGATAAAACAATAAACAATAATCATTATAAATCAAAAAAAATATTTTAGGAGATAGTAATGGATACCGGTAATACTGCGTTTATGCTAATTGCAGCCAGTTTAGTAATGTTGATGACTCCTGGCCTTGCATTTTTTTATGGCGGACTGGTTAGCAGAAAAAATGTACTTACAATTATGATACAAAGTTTTGTATCAATGGGTGTAACTACTGTTCTATGGTTTGCAGTTGGATATTCTCTTTGTTTCAGCGGGGATTATCACGGCATAGTTGGCAATTTAAACCATGCTTTTATGATTGGTATAAATCCAATGGATATGTTCTCAGCTTCAACAAGCGTTCCTGTTTTCGTAGTTGTTGCCTATCAGATGATGTTTGCTATTATTACTCCCGCTTTGATTACCGGGGCCTTTGCAAACAGAGTAACATTTAAAGCTTATCTTATCTTTTTAGTTGTTTGGCTCCTGTTTGTTTACTTCCCGTTTGTGCACATGGTTTGGGGTGGCGGCCTGTTAGCTAAAATGGGTGTTCTTGATTTTGCTGGCGGTATTGTTGTACACGCTATTGCAGGTATGGCTGCTTTGGCTTCTGTTCTTTTTGTCGGTAAAAGAAGAGCTAAAGATAGTGGTCCGCACAGTATCCCATTAGTTGCCTTGGGAACAGGCTTACTTTGGTTCGGGTGGTATGGATTTAATGCCGGAAGTGAATTAAAAGTTGACCATGTAACTGGTCTGGCTTTCTTAAATACTGACGTGGCTGCCTCTTTTGCTGCTACTGTTTGGCTAATTATGGCTTGGATTTTTGAAAAGAAACCAAAATTCCTAGGGCTTTTAACTGGTGCAGTTGCCGGATTGGCTACAATCACACCGGCTGCCGGTTATGTTTCAACTTTTGATGCTGCTTTGATAGGTACAATTGCCGGTGTCGTTTGCTATTTTGCAGTTGCAATAAAAAATAAACTTGGCTGGGATGATGCTTTGGATGTATGGGGCGTTCATGGTGTCGGTGGTACTATTGGAATTATACTTCTTGGCATTTTTGCTGCCAAAGCAGTAAATCCTGCTGGAGTTGACGGGCTGCTTTATGGCGGTAATTATAAATTCTTTTTTACTCAGCTAATCTCTGTTACTGCTGCTTCTGTTTATGCTTTCGGATTTACTTATGTTATGTTAATCCTTATAAACAAAGTTACTACCGTTAGAGTTTCTGAAGAAGATGAAAATATGGGACTTGATGAAGTTTTACATGGTGAAACCGCATACTTATAGTCAAATTATTTAAGCCCTTTGTAATATCTTATAAAGCAGAAATTTCTCCCTCATATGGATGGCAGCATACTACTGTTGCCATCCTGAGGGAGTCCTTGACTGAAAGATTCCTTCATAATAATACTTTGCTGCTCCACGCATAAGTTTGCACTTACCTGCCGTTTTATATAATTTAGTGCTGAGGCTAATTGTTTTTTATCACCGAATTGTTGTTATAATTTTAGTTTTAAAAATATATCCCAAATGATACATCTGAACAATATTAAAATCCAATGGAAATTTAGACTTGCCGCTCTCGGCTTTTTTATTCCTTTAACAATATTATTATATCTATTGATTAGCGAAAAAAATGTATCAATTGATTTTGTCCAAAAAGAGTTGCAGGGAGTAAAATATTTAACTCTTTTCTCTGAAAGTCTTACAAATGTTTATAGCTTAGAAGCAAATTCAGAAACGGTTAATACTGAGGGTAAAAATAGTATTTATTTTTCCAGGCTTACGGAAAATTTCCTGAAATTGAGTAAAGAAAAAACTACTTTTGCCGCTTTGTTCCATAATTCTAATAAATTAAACGAAACTCTTGAGATATGGGGCAGGATAAACCAGCCTTCAAATAAACTTAACTCTCTTAATTCATTAGTAAATAGAAAATTATTTAAAGAGCTGGAGAATAGTATTTCCGGACTGATTTCTTTTGTGGGGGATGCCTCAAATTTGATTTTAGACCCCGATTTACAGAGTTATTATCTTATTGAAGTATGTGTTAATAAAATACCCGAACAACTCAGTTATTTGTATAAAATAAATGAATTAAACAGCACCCTGACAAATGATTTTATCAAAACCCCAAATTTCAATAAAGAAGTAAATCTGCTCTCCGGGTTGTTAAAATCCAATAACCAGGGAATGATTACCAGTCTTACTACATCTTTTAGCAGTGATAACAATTTTAAAATAAATCACAAACTGAAAGATCTGCTTAAAACCAACAGTAATTCAATAAATAACTTACTTACAAATCTTGATAAAAATAGAGATAATTACTCTAACAAAGATTCAATAAAGAACCATATAGTTAATACAAGAAGATCAACCTTTAACTTATGGCAGTTCTCAATTAGTGAGATGAAACTGCTTTTAGAAAATAGAATTGAAAGCTTCAATAACAACAAGGCAATAACAATTTTATTTATGCTTGTAGTTATCTGCTTTACACTTTTGTTCTTCCTTCTACTGTCACGAGGGATAATAAGATCAGTGACGCAATTGGACTACGCCGCTGAAAAAGTAATGTCGGGTAATTACAATTGTGCGGTTGAGGTAAAAGGAACTGACGAATTAGGAAATCT
>JAUZPC010000288.1 GCA_030706105.1 Bacteroidota bacterium
AGGGATGGTCAGTTTTCAGCCGACCGAAATTTCATTATCGGATGTTGTTTCCCGGAATATCAAGCTTATAAGCAACAGAGGAGCAGAAAAAGGTATTGAGATAATTAATAACGTACCTATTGGTCAATCGGTTTATGCAGATGAAGAGATGCTTAATTCCCTTTTACGAAATCTTTTATCCAATGCCGTAAAGTTCACAAAGCAGGGAGGCAAAGTAATTGTTAAGTCAAGAACAATTGAAGATGAAATGATAGAGATTTCTGTAACCGATAGCGGCATTGGTATGCCGGAGAACTTACATAAGAATTTATTTAAGATAGGAGAGAAAGTCGGGCGCAAAGGAACAGATGGAGAAGAGACCACAGGCTTAGGTTTGCTGCTTTGCAAAGACTTTGTGGAAATGCACAGCGGAAGAATTTGGGTAGAAAGCGAGGAGGGGAAAGGAAGTACATTTAGCTTTACCCTGCCGAGATCAAAATGATTTATATGCATACGGCCAATTGAAATCAGTATTTCTGAATACTTATAAAAAAAGCCTTAGAACAAGTCTAAGGCTTTCACATTTTAAGTGCTGGTGAGAATTTTCACCCTTCTAATTATGTTTCATCTCCAAGGCGTTTGCCTTTCAATAAATGACTAAAAGCTATAATTAACGGGGTCCAATCATGTTTTCAGGAGCAAGCTGTTTATCCAGTTCTTCTTTAGACATTAGATTTTTCTCAAGAACAATCTCATAAACTCCTCTTCCGGATTCAAGCGCTTCTTTGGCTATCATAGTTGAGGTTTCATATCCCAGTACAGGATTAAGAGCCGTAACAATGCCTATACTGTTCATTACCAAATCCCTACAGCGCTTTTCATTTGCAGTTATACCGTCAATACACTTATATTTTAAAGTAGTCATTCCGTTTTTAAGCATCTCAATTGATTCAAAAATACTTTGAACAATTACAGGTTCCATAACATTTAACTGCAATTGGCCTGCTTCAGCAGCCAAAGTTACTGTTAAATCATTACCAATTACTTTAAAAGCAATCTGGTTCACAACTTCAGGAATAACAGGGTTAACTTTACCCGGCATAATTGACGATCCCGGCTGCATTGGAGGTAAATTTATCTCACCCAAACCGGTTCTTGGTCCTGATGACAAAAGCCTTAAATCATTACAAATCTTTGAGAGTTTTACTGCCAATCTTTTTACTGCTGAAGAATACATAATGAAGGCACCGGTGTCCTGCGTAGCTTCAACTAAGTTTGCAGCACTTACAATCTTAAGACCTGTAATATTTCTTAAATGGGTAATACATTTATCAGTATACCCGGGTTCGGCATTTATACCGGTCCCTATTGCAGTTGCTCCCATATTTACTTCAAGGAACAGCTCAGCGTTCTGCTCAAGCCTTTGTATTTCTTCACTAAGCATTACTGCATAAGCTTCAAACTCCTGGCCAAGTGTCATAGGAACAGCATCCTGTAACTGAGTTCTTCCCATTTTGATTACATTTTTAAACTCATTTCCTTTTGCCCTAAAAGAATCAATAAGAGATTTAAGAACATCAACCAGTTTTTTGTTACTGTTTATTATTGCTATTTTAACTGATGTAGGATATGCGTCATTTGTTGACTGCGATAAATTAACATGATTATTAGGATGGCAGTATTTATAGTCGCCTTTTTCATAACCAAGAATCTCTAAAGCACGGTTTGCTATAACCTCATTTGCGTTCATATTTGTTGAGGTCCCTGCTCCCCCTTGTATCATATCCACGATAAAATGACCATGATACTTACCGCTTATAATTTCCTGGCAAGCCTGCTCAATTGCATCGGTAATGGGTTTGGATATAAGTCCCAAATCGTTATTAGCTTTGGCAGCCGCCATTTTAACCATTGCTAAGGCTTCAATCAAAATTGGAAAGAATGATAAATTTATTCCGGTTATATGAAAATTTTCTGCAGCTCTTAATGTCTGCACTCCATAATACATTTCGGCAGGTACTTCGCGCTCGCCTAAAAGATCATGTTCTTGTCTTATTTTACCAGATTGATATTGTGCCCCGTAATTTATCACTTTTGTATTGGAGAACTGCATTCTCCTAAATACTATCTTTGCCATGCGGGAAAATAGTTTTCCCGGAATTTGCGGCTCTGATTTTTCAATTTCAAGGAATTTCTCCCTTGATAAGTAAAGAAGTGTTGAAGCTAAAGTAGTTTTTGCCGATGTTGAATGAGGGGAGTCGTCTATAAGTGATCCCTCACCCAAAAAATCTAATGTCGTGAAAATGCCTAATCTTTTTTCCTCACCAAAGGTGGTTTTCTTAAATAATTCAACCTCACCATCCAAAATAATAAATAAATTTTGGCGCGGGTTGTTCTCAACAAAAAGCAATGAATTCTGTTCAAAATGACGCAACTCTGCATTTAACGCAATCACTTCCGTTTCATGGTCACTAAGATCTTGAAATAATTCAACTTTCTTAAGAATATTTGTAATCTGATTTGTATCCATTTCATTTCCTATTTTTTACAGTTCAGAAAATTAACTAAAGGATACGTTATAATCAATCAATTAAGAGAGAACATAAGCTTGTTATAACTATATGTTCAATGGTTTGAATAATCCGACCGGCAATATTTTTTTATCGCAGAGAGTGCCTTAAGCCCACTTATTATAACAGGGCTTCAATCTGGTCTATTAAATTGGAACTTTACCTTTATTTATTTCGGGTACAATGGGCTGTTCCCTTAATAATATTCTGTAAATACTTTTAATTCTTTCTGAAGCGGGCAGCCCTCCCGGGAATCAAAATTTGCAAAATTTTGAGAGAGGATAAGTTTGTATATCAGGAATCCTATTTTTATTTTTATATAAGCCGAAATAAAAATTACAGAAAGGAGTGACTTTATTAAATGGATTTATTATACAACAATAACAAGCTATTAATGTTTCACATTGCCTCAGGCTTTTCCATTATTGCCTCCGCTTTTGTAATATTATTTGCTTATTTTTTCCCCGACAGTTATTCAGTTTATAATAAATATTTACTCTCCCAGGCAAAAGGACAGGACATAGTAACTCTTTTCTTAGTATTGCCACCAATGATTTTCGTTTTAGTTAAGTCATTAAACAAATCTGTAGCAGCATCATTATTTCTTGCAGGCTGCCTTGGATATATGTTTTATACTTATGTTACTTTCAGCTATCTTACATATGCCAGACTATCACTAATATACATAGCAATATACTCAATAAGCCTTTTTGGCTTAATTGATTTTTTTATAAATATTAATTATTCCCGCGTTGCAGTTTATCCCTCTAAAACTTCAATTAATAAATTTACTTCCTTCTATAATATTACCATAGGTTTGCTGATAGCCTTATTATGGCTTAAAGATTTATCGGTAAGCCTAATCACCGGGGTCATTCCTAAAGAGATTCTACTGAATAATGGAAGCAGCGTGGTATATGCTAATGATCTTGGTTTTTTCCTGCCGGCAATTGTACTTTCAGGTATTTTGCTCTTAAAGAAAACGACATTCGGATTTATTCTTACGGAAGTTGTGTTGGTTAAAGAAGTGATGATGGGAGCGGCCATCCTTGGGATGATTTATGTTATGTATCTGGATAAGCAGCCGGTAGATTTTGGAATGGCAGTGGTTTTTGCAGTCATTACCATTTTAGGCTTAGCAACAACAATTCTATTTTACTCCCAAATGTTCGGTAAAAAGCAAAGTAATAGATAGCTTCGTTTAGCTGTAAGCCGTAAAGTAATTCTGAATCCGGTTTGAGCTGAAAAAGCCATTCTATTTTGGGCTTCACTTATAGCCGGGATTTATCATTCCGGACATGGGAAGCTGTTTTGCATCCGTTCTATCACAGTAACAATAAGTGCATGTATCTTAAAACCAATGGCACTTCTTATCAAAAACCATATGGCAAAGAGGCGACACAATTCTTGTTGTCCCAACTATTTACCGGTTATTAGAACTGATGACTGTTGATTGATGACTGAAAACTGTTAAAGTGCCAGCGTCTCTTTAAACTTAATGGCCTGCCTGCGTGACACCTCTATTTTTTGACCGCTTTTTAGCTTAACCAGTAAACCGCCGTTAAGCCAGGGCTCAATACTATCAACCCATTTAAGATTGATAATATGCTTTCTGTTTGCTCTAAAAAAGGTTTTGCTGTCCAGTCGTTCATCCAGATAGTTTAGTGTTCTGAGGATTAACGGTTTGTGGTCGTCAAAATAAAGGCGGACATAATTACCTTCAGACTCCAGAAGTTTTACAGTTTCCAATTTAACGAACCAGCATTTTTCACCATCTTTAACAAAGACCTGGTCATTCTCTGTAAGAGTATTTTTGTCTGATTCTTTAAGCTGTTGTTTCTGGTATCTTTCTAATAATTTTTTTACTGTTTCTTC
>JAUZPC010000289.1 GCA_030706105.1 Bacteroidota bacterium
AAACAATATGTATCATTGTAAGCAGGTATTCCGTTAGAGAGGTTTGACCAGGAAATACCATAGTCAGTGGAACGAAAGATACCATAGCCATTAGTTGAGGCAAAAAGAGTGGTGCCTACTGAAGTAAAACCTATAATAGTATAATGTGAAAAATTTGGATATAATGGCGTCCAGCTAATTCCGCTGTTTGTGGAACGATAAATGCCGCTAAATGCGTTTGCAAAAATGTAATTTCCGCCTTGTGGATTTGGGACTTTAACAAGATCATTTACGCTTCCCCCATATGGTCCATTTGCTTGAACCCATTGAGCTGAAGACTCGGATGGAGAAAAGAGGAGGAAAAATAAGAATAAGCAAAGTATGTAGTGTAATTTATTCATAATAGTCACCTGCAATATTGTTAAAATCAAAGGATAAACACATAATAAATTTATTTACTCGCCTGAAAAATGACGATTTAATTGTGGAACCTGTGTGATTAAATATATATCTGGCTTACTTTAATCTGTTCAAGAACCCAAAATGTGTATTTGGTCATTTTTCTATAATTACAAGTTGTTCAATGGGATTCCCAGATAAAGTTTGGGAAAGCCAAATTCACCTGTAATAACATTATTTGGCAGAGTATAATTACTGGTTCAATAATCAATTAGTTATTATGACAGTTTTTCGGCAACTGTAACTTCATTTGTCAAAGAGCCGAAGTGCTTTTATTGTCCGAAGTCTTTCTTTGATTTGGTTCCCAGAATCTCAAGAAAAAATTTCAATTAAAATAATTATATTCAAAGCAAATAATGATATGAGATGAGAAATAAAATTATTATCTTTATAAAATCAAAAAGTGTTAATATAGAAAAGAGGAGAAAGTTATATAGTCTTAAATATTGTTCCAATAAATCAATAACCTGGTTTTACTAGTTCTGTTAGTAATGAAAAGAGTCTAAGAATAAAATCATCGTTACCAATTACCTATATACTTCTTTATGAAAGGAAAGAAGTGAATAGCCTGATAATTCGTAAGAGATGATAATAAGCATTAACTAAACTACGAAAGGTTCTAATGAAAAAATTATTTATACTACTTATATTCTTAACCGTGATGTCAGTATCTTTATTCGCACAATCCATACCAGCTAATGTTATCTATTTAAAGAATGGCAGTATTATTAAAGGTGACATTATAGAACTAACTGATTCTGTAAAGATACAAACATCTGATGGAAGTATCTTTATCTATTCTATGCAGGACGTTAAAAAGATAGCAAAAGGTGAAACGAAGAAAGAACCAACAATTGAGCTAAAGAAAGACACAACAGCTGTTATAAAGAAAGAACTTACAGCTGAGACAAAGAAAGACTCAACGGCTGAGACAAAGAAAGAAACAACCATAGAGACGAAAAGAGAGCCTACAGCTTTGACACCGAATGAGCCCACGGTTTCGTCGAAGAGTAATCCAAAAGCAAGCTCAAGACCAAATATCAGTGAAGAAGATCAAACGGCGGAACAAGATCAAGAGCAATTACCTGCAGTGCAGAAAGATGGCTTTGGGCTTCGAGGAGGATTTTTTGCTAATCTTGCAAGTTGGAGCGATTTAGTAGGCAATATCGATAGCCGGTTGGGTGTTGGACTTATGGGCGTTCTAACTGCTGGATATGACTTTAACAATATGTATGTTGGTTTAGGTCCCGGATTCGATGTGAATTATTGGTGGCAAACTAAAACAGTTGGGAAGAATTCTGCAACAATGTCGATTACTACATCAGGACTAACTTTTAATCTTGCGTTCGGAATTGATGACATGTTTGTCCTTGTTGGCACAGGTTCTTCTGCAGTTAGTGTTGGTGCATCAGTAAATGGTTCCTCAATTGGGAACGAGTCGGATTCAATTGATTTACCAAACAAAGCTTCTTTTACACGATATATGTTTGGCTGGGGCAGCACAGTAGGTATAGCTTTTTCATGGGTTTCATATTCTGGTTGGGGAAAGCATCTCAGCCGCTTTGAAATCAATATTGGGTTGTCTTTCTGATAACTATATCTATCTAATTTAATTGATCATATAATTGCAAAACAAAGTTGCTATATTTATTTGATTTTTCGTTAGGAGCGGTAGTAATACTGCTCCTTTTTCTTTTTATGGGTCGAATAAATCAAATTATGGCTGGTATGTAAATACTTCCGTAAACCAAGAAGATCTTCAGAAAATGCCTATCTTTATCCTAAAGTTTAAACAATAGCTTTTATGGAAAATAAGATATATTAATAAATTGTCTCATTTGTAACATAATTCGGCTTAAATTGACCATAATTAAATATATGCATCAACCGATAATATATTAAGTAAACAGGAATAAGAATAAAATCGGAAAAATAAATTTTAAGGAGCATTATCATGGTTAGTATTTTAGGCAGTACAACTGCAACTCAGTTACAGTCTCAAATGGATTCTACAGCCGACTTATCCGACGAACAAAAAAAGAAAATTAAGGAGATTATAGCTAAATATGAGGCTAAAGAGATTACCCAGACAGAAGAGCAAAATGAAATAGCAAAAGTTAAAGCCAGTGCCGCAAAGGCAAACAAAGCTGCCAAAAAAAATAACACTGATGCCTTATCCCAAACAAAAGAAGCAAATGAAATGAGCTCAAAAGATTCTTTGCCTAAGATACAGGAAGATTTATCTAAAAAATTAACTGATTTACTGAATAATAAAAAATCAGGGAATGTAAATCAGGAAGATTTGGACAAGTTTATTGATAACCTGAAGACTACACTGGAATCTGATCAGGGTGCCATAGTTGATCAGACTGCTTAATTATGTGAGCTTTCAGGTATTTTAAGAGTATTATATAAATAGCTCTACAGAAATGAAGGGCTATTTTGGTACTAAGAGTAATTGAAAGAAATGGTTAAAAAGAAAAGGAAGTAATTAAATTAAAAAATCCGAAAGAAGATAACTTAGTTACAGCTATTTTACTCTCGGATTGAATTTCTAACAACGACACTTGTTCAAAGAACTAAGCGCGCATCTATATTAGACGCGTGGTTTAGCTTCATTAACGACGATACTTCTACCATCTATTTCTGAATTGTTCAATGATTTGATTGCATCATTAGCATCATTCTGGTTCTCCATTTCAACAAAACCAAAACCTTTAGATCTTCCTGTAGCGCGATCCATTATTACTTTGGCAGAAATAACTGTACCGTATTTCTCAAAAGTGCTTTCTAAAGATTGATCATTAATTGACCATGGCAATGAACCGATAAATAATTTAGTACTCACAATAGAACCTTATAAAAAAATATAACATTTCCGGACTAGTTCCGGTATACAAAGTTAGTAAAAAAATATCATATATCTTAGACTAAAATTATTCTTAAGCTATTTATCACAAAATTTGCCAAAATTTGACTTTCTTAGATACAAATCATCTATTTAGAAGTTTCCGAGCTGATAGTTTTACTTCTACCTGATGCGGCTGATGATCATCAACAAGATAAATAAAGTTAGCTTCTTTTCTTGCTCCATCTACAGTTACACCTGCATCTGCATCAGCATTATTTAACTGAATAATAGAGATATGGTAAAAGGTCTCTCTGTACCGGTAGCTTACTCTATAAGTTTGCCAATCAGAAGGGAGGCAGGGTTCTATAAACAGTTTATCAACTTCCAGCCTTAGCCCAAGTAGAGATTCCATTATAAGACGGTACATCCACCCGGCAGAACCCGTATACCAAGTCCACCCGCCGCGGCCAACATGTGGGGAAATTGCGTAAACATCAGCAGCCACTACATATGGTTCTACTTTATAGGTATTAATTCCTTCCTGCGTTCTTCCATGATTTACAGGATTAATAATTGAAAGCAATTCCCAGGCATGTTTACTGTCGCCTAAGGAAGCATAGGCCATTGCGGCCCAAATAGCGGCATGGGTATATTGCCCGCCGTTTTCTCTTACGCCCGGTACATAGCCCTTTATGTAGCCTGGATTTAAATCTGATTTGTCGAATGGCGGATCCAAAAGCTGAATCAGTGAACTATTCCGGCGGACAAGGTATTTATTCAACGCTTCCATTGCCAGCTTGGAACGATTTGTATCCCCGGCACAGGAAAGGACAGACCAGCTTTGTGCAATGGAATCAATCCTGCATTCCGAATTATTTACAGATCCCAGCGGTGTGCCATCATCAAAGTAAGCGCGGCGGTACCATTTGCCGTCCCAGCCATTCTGTTCAATATTCCTGCGGAGTGCAGCAGCTTCATTTTTGCAAAGATCTAAAAATGAATCATCACTTTTTAAATCAGCTATCTTTATGAACTGCGTAAGAACTTCATAAAGGAAGAATCCAAGCCAGACACTTTCACCTTTGCCCTGGTTGCCAACCAGATTCATACCGTCGTTCCAATCT
>JAUZPC010000029.1 GCA_030706105.1 Bacteroidota bacterium
AATTGATGAAATCCTTTAACAAGTTTGGTATAAAATTGCCCGACAAGCAGCTAATTTGTGCTCCTATAAAATCAAGTGAAGGACAAGAATATCTGACTTCTATGCAATGTGCGGCAAACTATGCCTGGACTAACAGGCAGGTTATTATGCATCTGGCAAAGAAAAGTCTTCTACAAGTATTAGGGCTGACTGAAAAGGAATTGGGGTTTTCTTTAGTGTATGACGTAAGTCACAATATTGCAAAGGTCGAACCACATCTAATTGATGGAAAAGCTAAAACAGTTCT
Organism: Bacteroidota bacterium; assembly: GCA_030706105.1. Taxonomy (GTDB): domain Bacteria; phylum Bacteroidota; class Ignavibacteria; order Ignavibacteriales; family Ignavibacteriaceae; genus JAUZPC01. The sequence goes on from JAUZPC010000029.1 coordinate 287, forward strand.
CGTTCATAGGAAAGGCGCTACAAGAGCATTTGCTGCGTTAAACACTTCAATACCACTAAAATACAGGTCTATTGGCCAGCCGGTTTTGGTTCCTGGTGATATGGGAAGATGTTCTTATATAACGATTGGAACACAAAAAGCTATGGATGATACCTTTGGCAGTAGCTGCCATGGTGCCGGAAGAAATTTAAGTCGTACAAAGGCGCTAGAACAATCTAAAGGTAGAAATATTATTGAAGAATTGGCCAACGACGGTATTTATCTGCAGGCCAAGAGCCACAAGACGATTGCTGAGGAAATGCCTGATGCTTATAAAAATGTTACTGATGTTGTTGATATTCTTGAGGCAGAAAATGTAACTAAAAAAGTTGCAAAGCTAAAACCAATCGGTGTAATCAAAGGCTAATGAAATTCCAAAAGTATCCAATAACAAACCCAAAGCAGGGAAGAAATAGAAACTGTTTGCGAGTAATCAATAATTATAATGAGGTGTTTTTATATTTAATTAAGTTTACATAATATATATTATCGGCAATATTCTTGTGGCGGCTATTCATTTAATTAAATATATTTGTAAAATCCTTCACCTGTTTTCTTTCCTAATTTCTTTGCAGCTACCATTTTCTTTAATAATGGACATGCCCTATATTTGGAATCATTATATCCGCTATACAGAACATTCATAATATCCAGGCATATATCCAGACCAATAAAGTCTGCAAGCGCTAAGGGGCCCATAGGATGATTCATACCCAATTTCATAACAGTGTCTATGTCTTTTGCTGAGGCTACACCTTCCATCAGGCAAAAAATAGCTTCGTTGATCATTGGCATTAATATTCTGTTTGAAACAAACCCGGGATAATCAAATACTTCAACCGGCTCCTTGCTTAGTTTAATGGCTAAATCCCTAATTTCCTGATATGTGCTTTCAGAAGTTGAATACCCGCGAATTATCTCTACGAGCTTCATCATGGGCACCGGATTCATAAAATGCATACCAATAAACTTATCCGGCTTTTGTTCAGGGGCAAGCTCTGTAATGGATAACGAGGACGTATTTGTGGCAATAATAGATTCAGCTTTAGAATTATTTAGTATTTCTTTATATATATTAAGTTTAGCCGTCTTATTTTCATATATCGCTTCAATATATAAATCGGAATTATAAGTCTGATTATCAATTCTATCTAATAGCATTATTCTGCTTAGAGTTTCCTGCTTTTCATCTGTTGTTATTAATTCTTTAGCTATTTGGCGGTCAAGATTTGTAGAAATTGTAGACAAAGCTTTCTTGCCGGCTTCCTTATTTTGTTCAATTAAATATGTATCAAATTTATTCAAAGCAAAAATATGGGCTATTCCATTTCCCATAGTCCCCCCACCTATTACTGCTACAGTATTAATTTCCATTTTAAACCTTTAATATTTGATATATTAAAATAAAATAAAAACTATTTTTAAAAAATATGAGAAGTAGTACGGTGACTTACGATACTTTTAGATTCTGCTGGTATATTTTGAATATATCTGTAACGATTTTCAAAAGAATTAGATTTTGGTTTATATTCATTCTGGGATAACTGGATATAATTTCTAATTGTTTAATGATTTCGCTAACATCGGAGTGTTTAATGTTTTTATTGAATTTCTGGATAGTTTCTTTATGAGATTCAAAGTATAAATTATTAAAACCTAATTTATCCTTTTGAACATCCATAAACCAGTACATCATCAGTGAAATTACAAATTCCAATATTTTATCATCATTGTCTATTAAATAATTTAATTCATCTAAAGCAGTATTAAATCTTCCGGCTAAGGAATTCCTCAATATATTTATAGTTTTTTCAAGCAGTAAATCTATGTCATTTTCTAATAATTTTAGAGCGGTAACTGCTGAGCCATTTGCAAATGGTATTACTTTATTTGCTTTAACTCTATCGATATTAAACATATTAACCAAAACATTTTCGAGGTTCACATTATCAAGAGGTTGAAAATTAATGTTCCAGCATCTCGATCTGGTGGTTTCTCTTAAGCTTCCCGGGTATTTTGTCATTAGAATAAAAATTACACCTTCTGGGGGTTCCTCAAGGCTTTTTAACAGAGCATTTTGAGCTCCTTCACTCATTAAATGAGCGTCTGATATAATAATTATTCTATATTTGATTTCGGAGAATTGCAGCGACAGGAAGTATTTTATATCCCTGATACTGTTTATTTTTATGTTATTTGCTCTGGGTAATTTTATTTTATAATAAGGATTTAGCTTCTTCTTACTTATTTCATTTCTGAAGTTAATTATATCCTCTTGATCTAATTTCTCAAATGGATCATTATCTTCAGTTTCATTTTTACCTCTTGGTAATGGTATTATATATTTTACATAAGGCTCGCCAAAAGAATAAATCTTTTTTAAATTAGCTTCTGAAATACTAGGATCAAAATGTTTATTTAAAATTTCAGCAAATTTTAATGCACAAAATTCTTTCCCTATACCATCCTGCCCGCTAAATAAAAACGCGTGTGGAATCTTTCCAGACTCAATTATATTATTAAGAATTGTTTTAGCGTTTTCCTGACCATATAAATCATCCCATAATGAATTCATTATACTTAGTAGTCGTCTTCATTATAAAAGTAGTCATCATCTGAAGGATAATCAGGCCATATATCTTCAATAGATTCATAAGGTTCATCAGAATCTTCAAGTTCCATTAAGTTCTCGATTACTTCATATGGAGCCCCAATTCTTTCGCCATAGTCAAGTAATTCTTCTTTAGTTGCGGGCCAAGGAGCATCATCTAAATAAGATGCTAGTTCTATAGTCCATATCATAATTAAACCTTTATTTATAATTTAATATTTAGAATACATTCAGATCTTCTAAGAAAAAATTTAATGGATCAATTTTTTCACCATTGTAACTGACTTCATAATGTAAATGCGGCCCGGTAGACATACCTGTGTTACCGGATTTCCCAATTTCCTCTCTCCTTTTAACTTTTTGTCCTACGCTAACCAAAATTTCGGAAAGATGTCCGTATACAGTATGATACCCATAACCATGATCAATTTCAATAACGTTGCCATATCCGCCTTTAACACCTGTAAAAACAACAGTTCCATTCCCGGAGGCCATAACCGTAGTACCCACAGCAGCATTTATATCTATACCTTCATGCATTTTGTTCATATGCAATATCGGGTGATATCGAATTCCGAAACCGCTGGTCATGTAATTACCTTCTATAGGTCTTATTGCAGGTATATTGTCAAATTCTTTTTTATTATTATTAAATTTATTAATTATAAGAGAATATTGATTTTTTTCAAATTCCAGCTTTCTTGCAAGTTCATCCACGTATTTTACAGCACTATTTATATTATTATCATTTAGAGTATATGAAGTTATAATATCTTTAGAGCCGCCGATACCCAATTTCTTTTCTGCCTCCGAAATCGGTTCAAGATTTACAGCTATCCGTAGTTGGTCATTAAAATAATTTACACTATCTATCCTTTCACTCAATTTTTTATACTGAGTGACCATTGCTTTTAATTTTGATCTTAATAAGTCGTTTTCTTTTCGAACCTTATCGCTACTGTTACCACTAATCACAAAAAAAGTAACCAGTAAAGAAACTGCTGATATAGCTCCAAAATACTTTAAATAATTTATGTTTTTACCGGATTTGCGATAAAAATGAATATAATCTAAAATATAGTGAAAAATATTAAGAATAAACTTAGAATATTTTTTGAATAAAATATTAATAATTTTCATAATTTAGTTGCGGAATGTAAAAAAATGATGTAAGAATGTCAAGGTAAGTTAGTATTATTCAAAATCGTGCTCAAAATAATCTACATTTCTTATGTCATTTTCGCTTTTGTTCTTCTTTATCTTGTCGCACAGTCTGGTTTGAAAAATTTCGGCAGCATTGTACCCGTAATGCTTAAGTAAATAATTTAAGCTAATAACTTCAGAAATAACAGTTATGTTTTTTCCGGGTATAATAGGCAGTTTTACATAAGGGACTTCAATTCCAGAAATAATCACGCTGCTTTCATCTAAACCGGTTCTTGTATATTCTGTTTTATCGTCCCATACTTCTAATTCTACAATAATTTCAAGCCTTTTTTGGTATCTGATTGCCCTGATACCAAAAGTTCTTTCTACGTCAATTATTCCCAACCCCCTAATTTCCATAAAATGTTTAGCGAGATTAGTGCCTGAACCAAGCAAAATGCCTTCCCCCTTTTTTGTAAGGAAGATAACGTCATCTGCAACGAGCCTATGCCCTCTTTCAATTAAATCAAGAGCAACTTCACTTTTCCCAACACCTGATGCACCAACAAACAACATACCGACACCATAAACATCAACAAAAGAACCATGAATTGAAATTCTTTCTGCAAATTGATCTTCCAGAAAATCACTCAAAAAGTAAACAAGTTTAGTTGTAGAAAGTGAAGAGCCAAAAACGGGTATGTGATATTTATTTGCTAAGGCCAATAATTCGGGAAATGGTGCATTATTGTCTGTTAGTATAATGCACGGTATATTAAACTTAAAAATTCTATCGAGGCATTCAATTTTACTTACATCATCAAGTTTTTCAAGATATTTCATTTCAGTATTACCGAAAATCTGAATTCGGGAATAGGAAAATAAATCCACAAACCCGGCTAAAGCTAAACCGGGTCTGTGTAAGTTTTGTTCATTTATTTTATTAGAAAAGCCGCTTTCATCGGATAAGAGCTCTAACTGAAATTGATTTTTAGGATTCTCAAATAAATACTGTACAGTTATAGTATCTTTTCGTGAAATGGCTTTTTGATCTATTTTAATCATTGGGTATTCTGACAGCAGTTTTTTTAGTTTTAATTTTTTCTAATTGTTTTAAGATCTTTTCTACTGCAAGATTAATTGATTTTTTGAAATCATCAGAAGTTTCGGTAGCAGTTACAGTTTGACCAGGAATGTGAATTACTATTTCTACTTCCTTAACGCTATCTTTATTATTCTGGAAGCTTAATATAACATCTGAACTCATGATTTCGCCGTTAAAACGTTCTAATCTCTCTATTTCGCTCGTAATGTACTCTTTTAATGTATCATGAGCTTTAAATTTTCTTGCTGTTATATTGATTTTCATGGAACCTCCAATTTTTATGATTTTGGATGTGATTTTTTGTATGTATTTTTTAATCTTTCAATACTAACATGAGTATAAATCTGTGTTGTAGAAAGATTTTCATGCCCTAAAAACTCTTTAACGGTAAGTAGATCTGCACCATTGTCCAGCATATGTGTAGCAGCACTGTGCCGTAGAATGTGAGGGCTTTTTTTCTCAATATCTGTAACTAATGACAAATATTTGTTTATTATATTATAGACTCTCTTTTGGTTAAGTCTCCTTCCTTTTTTATTTACAACTAAAGACATTTCACTTGTATTTCGTATCTTTAAATAATTTTCAATTACTAAAATTGATTTAGAGCCAACAGGAACATTTCTTATTTTGTTGCCTTTACCATGTATAGTAAGATTTTTTCTATAAAAATTCAAATCATTAATGTTTAAGTTACATAATTCGCTTACCCGTATTGCACATCCGTATAGGAGCTCAAAAACTACTTTTTCTAATTCCGGCTCCTTACTTTGTTGCTCTATTAAATTTATAATTTCGGGAAATAAAGGTTGTCCAATTATTTCAGGTATTTTTGAACTAACTTTTGGACCGGAAATGTTATCCGTTGGGTTGATATTAATAGTCTCATTGTTAATTCCAAATTTAAACATACCTTTTAGTGCAGATAGCTTTCTATTTATTGTCCTTTTATTATATCCGCTGGTACTTAAATATATCAAAAAACTTCTAATAAATCGCTCAGAAATATCACTTGTGTTTATTTTTGCTGAGTTCTCACAAAAGGCACTAAATGACTCATAATCTTCTTTATAAGATTTTACAGTCAGTTCTGAATATTTCTTCACTTTTGAAATATATTCCAAATAATTTTGACTTAATTCAGTAATTAGCATTAGCTATTCTTCAGTTAATTCTTCCTCTTTTATTACTTCTTCACCACAAACAGGGCATTTTAAGTATTTTCCCTTTTTAACTGAATACTTTTGTTCCATATATTGTGAATCGTTATTAGGGCATTTTTCATTAATAGGTCTATACCAGCTTACAAAATCACATTCCGGAAATCTTGAACAGCCATAGAATATCTTTTTCCGCTTAGATTTCCTTTCAACCACCTGACCTTCTTTACATTTAGGACAGTCTACTCCAAGAGTTATGGTCTTAACATAATCACAATCAGGGTATTTCTCACAGCCTATAAATCTGCCGAATTTGCCTTCTCTAAAAACAGTCCTGGATCCACATTTTTCGCATGTTTCGCCAGTATATTCAGGTTCTTGATTCTGATCAGCCATCTGCTTGAAAGATTTTATATTGCTGCAGTCCGGATAATTGGAGCAGGCTAAAAATTTACCAAAACGGCCAACTTTAATTATCATTTCCCCGCCGCATTTGTCGCAAATAATTTTTTCGATATTATTTTCAACCCTTTTTAATGAGATGGCAAATGGGCCATAGAAATCATTCAAGACTTTTACATATTCGTTTTCACCTTGTGCAATTTGGTCTAATTCAGCTTCCATATTTGCGGTAAAATCAGTGTTGATAATTTCCGGGAAATTTTTAACTAAAATAACGTTTACATCTTTGCCTAAATTAGTCGGAATTAATTTACGTTCCACCATGTCTACATATTTTCTATCTTGAATGGTGCTGACAATCATAGCATAAGTACTTGGTCTTCCAATCCCTTTGTTCTCAAGTTCTTTAATTAGGCTGCTCTCTGTGAAGCGTGCAGGCGGCTTGGTAAAATGCTGAGTCTTTGTTAATTCCTTTAATTGGAGATTATCATTTTTTTCCAATCCTGCCGGAATTATTTCATTGCGTTCTTCATCTTTATCAGCGCTATTTTCTTTAACTTCTACAGTTTCTTCATATACCTGCAAAAATCCATTAAATAGAATTGCACTACCGAAGGCTTTAAACAGAAACTCATCAGCTTTTATCTCTATTACTGTAACTTCCATTTCAGCCTGGCTCATTTGACATGCAATAAATCTCTTCCATACTAATTCGTAAACAGAAAAAGACTTTTTGTCTAAATAAGGTTTGACAAATTCAGGAGTATATTTAATTGAAGTTGGTCTTATGGCTTCGTGTGCATCCTGTACGTTTGCTTTCTTTTTATCAAATTTATTTGGAGAAGATGGTATGTATTTATCCCCATAGTTGCTTACAATAAAGTTCCGTGCATCCGAAACAATTTCTTCACTTAATCTGGTAGAGTCGGTTCTCATATATGTAATTAGACCTACAGTTCCATCTTTACCTACATCAATGCCTTCATAAAGCTTCTGAGCTATCATCATTGTTTGCTTAGGACGCATCCGTAATTTTCTTGAAGCTTCTGCCTGTAGTGAACTTGTAATAAAAGGCGGGGACGGATTTCTCTTAGTCTTTCTTTTAGCGATATTCGAAATAAAGAAATTATCCTTATCTTTTATCTTGTTATATACTTCTAATGCCGTTCCTTCATCATTTAGATATGTGTATTTATCAGAGTTAATAGCATTTGTACTTTCTCTGGCAATTTTAATTTCCTTTTGATCTACACTAAACAATTTAGCTTTAAAAGTTTCTCCCTTATCTGTAGAAAAGATTGCCCAAACAGACCAATACTCAGTAGTTTTGAATTTATCAATCTCTTCTTCCCTGTCACATATTAGTTTTAATGCTACCGACTGTACTCTACCGGCAGATAATGCGCTGCTGCCTGATTTTTCAATGATTGCCTTCCATAAAAACGGACTTATCTGGTATCCAATAATTCTGTCCATTACCCTTCTTGCTCGCTGAGATGAGACAAGATGATAATCTATAGATCTGGGGGCTTCCATGGCCTTCTTTACACCGGTTTTTGTAATTTCATTAAAGAGAACTCTAAAAATAATTTCCGGTGGTGTGTTTCCAAGTATATCTGCTATATCCTGAGCAATAGCCTCACCTTCACGGTCAGGGTCAGTTGCTATAAAGATTTTTTTACTTTTTGAAGCTAAACTTTTTATTTTCTTTATTAAATCTCCTTTACCCCGGATAGTAACGTATTGAGGATCGAAATTATTTTCGATATCAACACCAAGCTTAGATTTGGGTAAATTTCTAATGTGTCCAACTGTAGCCTCTACAATATAATCTTTACCAAGATATTTGTTTATCGTTTTGGCTTTAGAGGGAGACTCTACTAATACTAAATTTTTATTCATTTCAATCAATTTATTGTGTCAGAGGAATAAAGATGCAATCTACTGCCCGGAAGTATAGCCGCATCTCCATATATAAACATAGTTATTAACAGTATATTAATCAACTTTGTATTAATTAGTGCTTCAGGCATAAGTTCTAGTTGGTTAATTAATTTATCAATTTCTTCAGAATTAATTAAGCCCAAATTAAAAAAATGTAGTATATAGCTATAATTTTCTATACCAATTAATGATACTTCTTCAGAAGATACAATTCTGTAACCAGTTAAAGAAGAGGGCGTCCTTTTCTTTTTACCAAGTTTTTCGAATATCCAGCTATAAATTACAGCTATAATATTCTCATCGTATTTTCTTATTTTTTGAATATTTTCTAAAACCTGTTCAGGTGTTTTGCTTTTAACAATCTGATCAAAAACAAGTTTTATAGCATTTACATTTTCAGTCATATTATTTAATTAAATTAAAATTTCCGAATTTTTTTACATATCTGTTTTCCAGAGATTTCATAATTTTCTTATCGGTTGCTGTTTGATCGTCATAACCGAGCATATGCAGTATGCCATGAATAACTAACCTTGTCAATTCCAAAGATAGCGGTACCTTGTACTTTTCAGCATAATAACCTGCATCATCAACAGAAATAATAATTTCTCCGTCTAACTCTTTATTATCGAAATAATTAAAAGTAATTACATCTGTTGAAAAATTATGTTTTAGAAAACTATTATTAATCTTTTCTATCTCATATTCGGAAATAAATATAATATTTAAAGAACTAATTGCAAAATTTAACTCTTTTGATAGATTTTGCACAATTTTATGGATATTATTTTTATTTAATTTTATTTCATATTTTACAATTATACTTAGATTTTTCAATTTACTCAAATTTAGTTAAATAATTATTTCAAGACCGTCTTTTGATGCAATGCAATTCATTTCACTATTATTAAGTTTAATAATTTCTTTTGTATTACTAAACATTTCATCAATGTTTTTGTCTTTATCGTCCGGATTATAATGATAAAGTACTAAATTTTTTACTTCTGCCAATATACCGAACATAGCCAAGGCTGAGTTACTTGAGTGCCCCCAACCTTTTTTCTGTAAATATAATTCTGCATTATACATGGAATCGTGAATCAAATAATCACATCCTTTACAAAACTCAACTAATTTCTTGTTATTGTTTAAAAATATTTCTTTGTTGTTAAACAATTCTTCATCAGAATCAAAAGATACATCCAGTTCATTATCAGTCATGTATACAATACAAGTATCCCCATTTTTAATTTTATAACTCAATGTAGGAGAAGAATGATTACTAAGCAATACTTCCAATTTAATATCATCAATTAAATATTCCTTTTCCGGTAAAATATCTATAAATTTTATCTTGGCTTTTACCCTGTCTAATTCAATAGGGAAATTATGCCAAGTCATTTGATGGCTAAGAAAATTGTGTATAGACATTTCGTTTATCGAAAATCCATAAAAATTTATTTCACTATCATTTATATATAGAGGTGCAAAGAAAGGAATTCCTTGAATATGGTCCCAATGGTAATGGCTAAGAAAAACATTATATGGCGGTTTTATGTTGTTAAATATTAGATGATTACCGCATTCTCTTAAACCACTTCCTCCATCAAGAATGATAGTCTTATTTGACTCAGAGGTAAACTCTACACAAGGTGTATTTCCCCCATAATCAATAGTATGTTTGCCTGGAACAGGGATTGAACCTCTTGTACCCCAGAATTTTATTTTCATTGCTTGCCGGTAACTTTATATAATGAGTTTGCAGTTAATTCTGAGTATTTTTTATAACGCTTGGCTGATTCCTCAAAATCATCAATTTCTGCTTGTGTTAAATCTCTAATTATTTTAGCCGGAACGCCGGCAACCAGTTTTCCTGCCGGTACTATAAAGCCGGGTCGTACAACTGCTCCGGCAGCTACAATTGAATTAGTTTCCACCACAGCACCATCAAGAACTACAGAGCCCATACCAATTAAGGATAAATCCTGTATTGTGCAGCCATGTAAAGTAACAGAATGACCAATTGTAACTTTATTACCAATATTAACAGGGTATTTTTTGTTAGTGACATGGATCATACTGCAATCTTGGACGTTAGTTAAATATCCGATTTTAATGTAATGGACGTCTCCTCTTAAAACGCAATTGTACCATACGCTTGAGTCATCGCCTAATTTTACATCCCCTATCAATTTGCAGCCAGGGGCTAAAAAAACATTTTTTCCTAATTCAGGGAACAAATCTAAATAAGGAAATAATTTAATTTCTTCTTCTAATCTTTGTATTTTGGTGGATTCCATCCTTCTCTCTTCCAATTTTTTAATTCTAATGTAATATTGCCTATTATAACTTTCATTTTTGCTATAACCGGAATAGAAGCTTCATCATTCGAAAACCAGCCTTGGAAATACCCGGTCAGACCATATACGCTTATAAAGTCAGTATTACCATCTAACCTTAAGCAGGAAATATCATAATCTACGGCATCAATACTTTGAGGGGTAACCTCAGTGTAAAAGTTTATTGTAGTTGATACTTTTTTTTCATTAACAAAGCAAGGAACTTTTACAGAGCTTCTAGCACCTAAATTCATTCTTGCAAAATAAAATATAGATAAACCATCTTGGTACTTTTTATCAGCAGAAGTCGTAGAATCTGTCCATACTTCAGGTGGTTTAACTTTCCCTTTTCTCACTCTTAACTTACTTTTTGTATAGTCAAAATAATACTCTGTATAGCTTGTATATTCATTTCCTTTAACCAAACCTCTAAAATAATCCGAGTAATATTTAGTATTTACACAACTTTCATATACCTGATGAAGACTTACAAATGGTATTCCCGGATAAGAATCTATATATGCTATGGTTTTATAATAAGTTCTTCCTTTTTCTTCTTTTTTCTCAGTAATCTTTAGTCTTACTTCTCCAAGCTTTAAAAACGAATATTTTACTACATATAATAAATCTTCACCGACTTCCATTTTTTTAACAGAGTAAAATCCGGACTCAATAACTCTACTCGTATAAAAAAGATTTGGATATGTAAATATAACAAATACCGGTAGCAGTACAGTATATTTTATCAACTTTTTCATTTTAGATTTGCTAAAGATTTTGCTTCACCGAACAACTCCATCGCTTTATTTATTTGAATGTCATTCATAAGCATTATTCTGTACCAGCCGGTATTTTTCCAATAATTCCTGGCTATAGTAGCTTTTAATCTTTTTTCAATATAATGTTTATCTCTATTATATAGTTCAGGTTCAAATTTAATTTTTTTTGTCTGAATATATGAAATAAAATTATTTAAATCGCTTTCAGAAAAGTGAAAATTATTTATAAAATAATCAAGTGATTCATTCTTTTTAATTAGATCTTTTTTGTTTAATAAGTAATTTGATATAAATTGAAAAAACAAATCAGATTTTAGCAAGTTGGAGGTAAATTCAGTAACTTTTTCAGATTTTACAAAATAGTCAGGGGTGATTCCACCACCTCCGTAGACAATTCTGCCATTCTTTGTTTTAAAAATTGGTTTTGAAGAATCGCTTTCCACTTTGTGGTTTATATTGTTACCTTCCGCTTCTCTTCTATTATTAATATCTGCGTAGTATTCGTCTTTATCTTTCTTGCTTTTATAATCCCTTTGAATTAATCGCCCGGAAGGTGTATAATATTTAGATATTGTAAGCCTTAAAGCGGATTTATCATTTAGTTCAAATGATCTCTGAACCAAGCCTTTTCCAAATGTTGTTTCCCCGACTACTAATCCCCTATCTAAATCTTGAATGGCCCCGGCAACGATTTCACTTGCAGAAGCACTTCCTTTATCCACAAGTAATACAAGGGGCAGCTTAGAATACTTTGCATATTTTTCAGAATAATAGCTTTCATTAAAAGAAGTGACTCTTCCTTTTGTATATACTATTTTTTTATTTCCATCAATAAATAGACTAGCAATATTTACAGCCTGGGATAAATAGCCTCCGGGATTGCCCCGTAAATCCAATAATAATTGCTTCATCCCGCTTTTTTCCAATTCTGAAATTGCTTTGTTAAATTCCTCGTCCGTTTTTTCTGCAAATCTGGTTACGGAAATATACCCGGTTTCGTTATTCAACATAAAGTACAAGTCAACAGTGTGTAGGGGAATTTTTGCTCTTTTGATATCAAAATCCAACAATTTTGCAATACCGAATCGCGAAATGGATATTTTGACATATGTACCAGCATTCCCTCTCAATTTATTTCTAATTTGTTCATTAGAAAGGCCAACAATACTATTTCCGCCCACATTTATTATTTTATCGCCTGGAATTATCCCCAAATATTCACTTGGTCCGCCTGTTATTGCAGAAATTACATTCAATGTATCATTGATAATTTGGAATTCTACTCCAATCCCTTCAAATTCACCGCGAAAAGTTTCTTCAATATCCTCATTTTCTTTAGGTCTTATATAAACGGAATGTGGATCTAAATTACTCAAAATGCCGTTTATTGCAGACTCTACCAGAATTTCCGGTTTGATGTCTTCAATATAATACTTCTCTGTAAACGTTAATATATCATTTAACTTGTTTAAGTTTTCTCTTAGCGGGTCGTTAGAAAAAACTTTATCAATTTGTGTCCCTAACAAAATACCAATTGCTAAAAACACAACTGACAATGGTATTTTGAACTTTTTGAACAACATTTACAAACCTATTCTAAATAACAATCGACAATGTAAAAAATGTCCGAATATCTTCAAGTACTAATTTTTTCTTTATTTCATTGTTTAAATATAATGCTTTTAAGCTACAAATTATTTGATTAATGGGCTCGTAAGACAAAGAAAGTCCAAGATTATGCTTAATTTCTAAATCACCGTCTAAAAAACCCACTGAGGTATTATCCATAACTCTATGTCCGAAATTAATATCTCCACCAACATTATTAATTACGTTTCCTAATGAATCCTTAACATTCATTCCATGCTTTGTATAACTATAGTTAATAGCTGCTGCTAATCTATTGGTGATTCTATAGTCAAATTGAAAGCAAAAAGTATTGCTATTAGGCTCTAAGTCACCGGCCAAGTTCAATCCAAATGTAGTATAATTATTATTAGGCAACCGGTTAGTAAAGACATAATTTTCAACATGGATAAACTGAAAGCTTACACTTAAAGGAATAATGGCGTAAAGATTATCTGAGCTAAAACCGATATTATACAAAGTCTGATTTCCGTACCATTTTTTCCCAATTTTTCCAAAGTCAATATCATCTATTAAAACAGTCGAAAATAATTTTAACCCCTTAAAAGAATTATTTGCAAAATCGACGAAAAGCATCGAATTGTCCCTGTCCCTGTTAAAATGTTCAGTCGATTTATAAAAATTCAATGGATTCAAATATGAAAGATCGATCGATCGATCTTTGTAAATAATCATTTCGCCCACCCCAAAAGAGAAATGTTTGGAGATATTGAATCCTAATCTATGATATCCGATATATTTATCAGGGATAGTAGTATTAAGCCCGGTTATTGAATCCTGAGGGAAAGTTCCCTGGGCTAATAATTTCCCGTGAAAATAATCAAACTGGAAAAAGCTATACTTAAAATTTAAAAATAAATAATCAAATGGAGGGGCGGAAGCATCAATGATTGTCCCCATTATGCCATTTCCAATTTTCATTCTCTGATGGCTAATTCCAAATCTGATG
>JAUZPC010000290.1 GCA_030706105.1 Bacteroidota bacterium
GTCCTATCTGTTTGGTCAGTTTTTCTTCATATAATTTTCATACTCGGTCTTAGTCATTTTACGTTTAATGATATTCGGCTTCTGTCGGGGTAAAACGTACGTTGCTGTCTGAATCATATTGCTGTTAGGGATATATTTCAGTCCCCTGTCCACTATTTTCTGTGCCATTGCACGATGATTGAACCGTACATAATACCGGGCATACTCATAATAGGTGTTTTCTATTTTTATTTTGAAACTGATATCGGGTACCGGTAACTGAAAGTCAGATTCGAAAAGGGTTAGATAGTTTTCACCCTCCTGCGGTTGATTGGACAAAAAACAATGCTTGGCCAAATCGAGGTAGGTCAACAACCTGAATTTTTTTAATAAGCCTGAAGCTTCGGTCTTATCCAGCACTTTTTCATAATGGTTAAGCGTATCCAAATAGGATTTCGGATCATTCAGACTGTCAAGTTTATATTGCAATCCCATTTCAATGGCCTGGAGCGCACTTTTATCAAGTGGCTTCAGTTTCAAGGCTTCCAGAGCTGGTCTCGTATTGTGCCGGTAGGTGTTTTTATAATAGGCAGAACACATGTAATAGAAATAACTTATTTCGTCGGCCAGCAATACATCTTTTATCTGTGGCAGCAACCTGTTGTAGGCGGCTTTACCGAACTCCATATCATTTTTTTCGACCAGCCTTGCGGTTACTAAACTTTGGAACGTTTTATGAATATAGTTGAAATTATCCACTTCAAACCTTGACAACTGGCCCAACAGGTCAACATCTTCTACATGTTTGAACTCGCATTTTTGCATCGTGTTGGTTAGCATCGTGTACATAATGGTGACATACGGATCTTCGGGGCACAAGTAACAAGCTTTGCTGATAAGCCGGTAAGCTTCGTCCTCCTTTCCGGCATTATACCGGGCAATGGCTTTATAATAATAAATCAGGGCCGGCAACTGGGTGTTCTTCAATACTTCCAGCTCATTCACCCGGATAACCTGATTGCCTTGTAAAGGACTTAGCTGGTAATCCGATCCCGGTTTAACTTTTTTATCCAGCATATTCATAATCATCCCTTTCTTATCCGCAGTGTTGAAGTCTCCGTTCTGATCTTCCCGATTCTCCGTCTCCAGGATAACCTGTCTGTCCCCGGGGTAAACCAAGAGAGTGCTCTTGTTCAAGGCGAACATCAAATAGGTGGGGATATTCAGTTTTTTTAATGCCAGTGAGTACAGAATGGATGACGTCATGTAATTAAAGTCACCATTGTTCAGTAAGTCGGGGAATTCAGCATCCTCGTGATGCCGCATGGGAACCGAGTGGAATATGATTTTATGTGTATTCTTAAATTTTTGCCTGAAATTCTTAACCGTCAGGTTTTCTTTTTCCAATAGCTTTAGCATGTTTTCGAAACTGGTTTTCAGGGTAGCAGCTTTTTCCGCCGTCATATTCCGGTCAGTAGCCAGGCACAGGTTAAATTCATTTTCGTGCCGGTAATTCACAAAAACCTGTTTTTCATACTCCGATTGGAAGCGTAGGTCTGTAAACCGGACCAACGAATCCGTCGGCATGTTAGCCAGTACATAAGACGTGAGAAATAAAACTAAAATAAAGGTATACTGTCGTTTCATAAGATTGTTGCCGGGGTGAATATCTGTTCCGTTAATCCGTTTTACTTTTATATCAATGTGCCGGGTCCTGCGACTTTTATCCGGCAAAATGGTGGTTGTTTCCTCTAAATATAAGCGGCAATTATATTATTCCTCTATTGAAGGCTTCAATAAGTTCAACCCTTATTTTCCCTTTTAACCTCAATAAGAAAGCAAATCTCCCTGTCCCAACCTTATTCGCCTATTAGTAAATACTATAAAATGTTTGCTTTTAAACGCTGACAGTTTTTTGCCCTACAACCAACCTGTCAGCGTGCTTGCACTTGACAGCGTTAAATTAATATTACTACTTTATTATAATTGAATTGATAACTGTGTACAATTTAATAAACCTGCTTTCAATCTGGTTGTCTCCGCTTTACTTAGAACTATCCACTACATACAAAGAATCACCTTGGATAAAATGGCTGTGGATATTATTTCTCAGTCAGAATTGATTTAAGCTTTCCAGTTTCAACATTTAATAAAACTAAATTATTGCCATCTGTAAACAAAACTGTTTTGTTGTCATTGCTCCAATCATTTGCAATACCGCAAAGGGGATAATTTAAAATCACTCCTTTCTTGTCTGAAATAAATGTTTGAATACTTTCAGTGTTATATTTTTTTACATTTTGTGTCACTGTATATGGAGAAATAGATTTTGAAAATACAAATTTAGTTCCGTCAGGCGAGCATAAAATACCTAAAGCAGGTTCTATTTCTTTTGAAATTATTTGTTTTTTATGGCTAAAATAATTGTAAGTCATAAAATCTGTTTTTGCAAAATTTTCTTCTGAGTCATAGTGGGAATAAATACAGGCTAAACTCGAATCACTTTCGCTCCAACCTACAATTTTGACATTCAGTTTAGGTAGCTTCGTTTTAATAAATTTGGAGTTATTTAGGTCGAATATACAAGGTGAGATCTCTGGCATAACGGAATAGAATAAAAAGTTGTTTTTATCCGATAAAATAGGTGTAATGTGATTCTTACCATCTTTTGAAATTTCTGTATTTATTGAAGAAGCTCGTTTTCTTCGATAGACAGAAGGTTCTCTGTTGTTTATTACTGCAATATAATATGATTCCTGGCTTTTCTGAGAATATGTCAAAAAGTATTCGTTTCCTTTAGAAGAACCATTCGATTTTAATGTCATATCCGAAAAATCAAAAATATATTGTTGTGATATTCCTGAATGTTTTGATAAGAAAATGACGCTTTGATTATCGCACCACTGAAGCCAACTTTTGTATCCAAGATCAGAATTCTTCAGTTCGGAAGAATTCGTACACCTAATTATTTTTTTTGCTTTTATCATATAAACATAAAGATCAGTAATCATTTTTGTGGTTAGTAGCATTGCAATTACATCCCCCTTAGGCGAAAACTCAAATTCTCTTACTATTAGATTATGTAAACTATCCGGAATTATTCTTTTAATTAATTCGTCATGATTCATCAAATACAAGTTGAGATTTGAATTTCTGTCACTTCCGTCTGTATAGGCGATTATATCACCTAAAGGAGAAAATTTAGCTTTTGATATTTTGCTCGGTTGTGATATAGAAAATTGAACAGAGCAGATGAAAAGTAAGAATAAAAGTAATTTTTTCATTATCATGTTATTTCTTCTAAAATGTGCCAATTGTGTATTTAATTGATATTGTTCAGATAATTTAAATTCTGTACACCTTTCTCATCTAGCTTAATCAGTTGCAATCACCAGATAATTCTTATCGAAGCGGAAACTTGGACTGAGAATCGATGGGCTCTTCACAGGGTTCAATATCAGCCAACCTTTCCCCACACAAAATCAACAACTCTATTAGTCCATTCATCGTTTTATCCTTCAAAAATACGGAACCTTTTTAACATCTCCAACTTTTCACATAATTATTTATAAACAACTTTAAATACAGGCGGATTTAGGGTGGATTTTAAGCATAAAAAAGGAGAGGCAGGAGTTATAGGAAATGTGTGAATCATGTAATTCTTTTCTCAAATTATGTAATCTACCGGCCGTGGATGCATGGTATCTTTGTAGATTAAACACCACCGGGTAAGCAGAACCATCCAATGTTGTATGTCAGGTCGAAGACAAAAGCAAGTTCCTAGACTTTAAGGTAGGGGCTTTAGAACACTTTATTGGATATTAATCCTATTTATCTTTTATTCTTTAATCGTTGCTAAAAATATTGAATATGAGAAACTTACTTTATGTCATTGCCGTGATTCTGGTTATTGTTTGGGCTGTCGGATTTTTTGCATACAGTGCCGGCGGTATCATCCACATACTGCTGGTTATTGCCTTCATAGCCGTCTTGCTGAGAATAATCAGGGGCTGATCAGTTTGCAGGCCGTTTCAGGCAAAAAAAGCCCGCGATACGGCCGGATAACAAGAGAGGAAAAGCGCCATGCTTTTCCTCTCTTGTTTGTATAAACTAACTTCGCTCTACCCCGGTAGATTTCCCTTTTTCTGCACAGAAAGAATCTATTTGTGTAAAACAAAACTTTAAATAATATTAAAACAGATGTATTTAAGTTAAACAAGCTACACTTGCCTTTTTCTATACACTTGTTTTTCAAAAATTTAATACAAATGCAACCTCGGGATTGCAAAAAGGCGTGAGAAAGCCACAGTACTGTTTTTTAGCTAAAAATATACGGAGAATAGAAAAAAAAGTCGTTCCTTTGCAGCGTTTTTTAAGCAATCAATATTTATTCATATCTATGAACAGTTTATCGCTTTTCCTGGTCGTTTTA
>JAUZPC010000291.1 GCA_030706105.1 Bacteroidota bacterium
AAAACACCTTTAGCAACAAAACATAAATCAATGGCGGCAGATCCTAATCGCCTGACGGCTCTGGTCCTTTTAACTAATTCGGAAAATTTTTCCAGCGCTCTGTCGGGATTTTCAGAGATATTATAAGGGAAACCGGTAACCAATACACTGTGCTCAATTACTTCATTATTATTAACGCAAAGCTTGCTTCCATTTGCATAACTACCTTCACCCTTTACAGATGAATATACAATATCGTTCATAACATCATATACAACACCGGCGTATGGAACACCATTTTTCAGTACACCTATGGATACAGCAAAAATAGGTAAACCATGCGCAAAATTTGTTGTCCCGTCCAAAGGATCAACAACCCAAAGATATTCTGAATCGTGTTTAATATTTGTACCTTCTTCTCCTAAAATAGAGTGATTAGGATATTTCTCCTGAATGAACTGCAATATATGTTTTTCGGAAGCTTTGTCAATATTTGTTACTAAATTTGTCTCACTTGTCTTAAACTCTATTTCTAAATTTTTACCAAAACCTTCTCTAACAATTGCACCTGCCTCTTTTGCTATATAAATTATATCATTAATCATTATCAACATTCCTTTTTATTATAAAACACAATATTAAATATAAAACATAAAAAAAAATGTTCAAAACCTTAATAAAATACAGAATGGACTGACTAATTAAAAACGTTTATAAACTTAGTACAGTTTAAAATAAGACAGGGGATTTTTGCTGAAAAATCCCCTGTAGGTCTGGACATTAACAATATTTTTAACCAGGTATTAAGACGGAGGATAATAACTTCTCTTCTAAAGCTTGCAGATCATTTTTTATTTTGCTCCTTACTTCTGCAGATTCTTCAATTATATCAGGAATTAATTTTTTATAATAACTTATTCCATCAAGCAAATTATTTCTAAAAGTTTCCAGCATTTTTAAAGTATTTAC
Source organism: Bacteroidota bacterium (assembly GCA_030706105.1). Lineage (GTDB taxonomy): Bacteria > Bacteroidota > Ignavibacteria > Ignavibacteriales > Ignavibacteriaceae > JAUZPC01. Next base: position 949 of record JAUZPC010000291.1, read on the forward strand.
AGACCAGGGTTCTATGCTATCTTCAATCTTTTTCTTATAAAAATCAATATTCAATGAGAGTTCTTTCATAAACATATTCATTCTGTTTGTATGTGTAATAATATTTACTTTACCATAAATATGTTCTACCATTTCTTTTAGAGTAACAATTTTGTTGAAATAAGCCAAATTTGGACCCGGGCATACGGCCACTTTCATGCTTTGTTTAAAAGACTCGATTTTATTTACTATTAGGGCAGAGGCAATCAAACCTTCGCACAAACAGACTTTATCAACAGTTTTAGCAAACTCTTTGTTGTAATCTATTTCAGATATTGAATTTTTCTTTAAATCATAAATTTTCTGTTTGATATAACTAATCGCCGCTGTACATATTGGTTTTTCAGAGAATTCTGTATTGGATTCTAAAAATTTTCTCACACACGGACTGCCCGGCTTGTTATTATCTATTCTATTCATTTTCTCCAGATCCTTTTCACTTCCTTTTAGATTATTAAAAGGAACTCCAAGAGGAGAGACATAACTTAGATAAAAATCATCCTCATCAGCAATAGACAATTTGTCCAAAGTTTCAGTATCAACATTCATTACTTCAGGAACCAAAAGGAAAGGACTTCCCCATCCAATTGAGTCCACATTATAATTTCGCATTAAGAATTCGTGTTCTGAAGCTTCTCCAACACCCCCCTGAACAGTAATTCTAATATTCAATTCTTCCGGGTCAATTTTAATATTTTTTTCAGCAAAGACCTTCATGCAAAGACCTCTCAGACTAGTTTGGAGATTTTCTCTTTTCATTTTGAATTCTTCAAGAATAGGCCCGAGTAATAACCCGTCTGAAGCGAATGCATGTCCGCCGCAATTTAGACCTGACTCTATTCTAAATTCTGAAACCCACAATCCTTTTTTGGCAAGGAATTTACTCTGAATATCCGCCGAACGGAAATCACTGACTTTAATAATTATCTTTTTCTTAAATTCATTGTTCTCACCGGGATAAAAATCTGGAAAAGTTGCCAAATAGCTATATAATTTAGGATTTATTCCGGCAGAAAAAACAATAGAACTTTCAAGATCACTCAAAGCAAACCCTCTTAAGGCTGCATGAGCATCGTTATATTCAGCCGATAAAGTTTTACCCTCTATATCGTAATTGGCTCTATCCACTTTAGTCATAATGTTTACATCAAGTGAGCCGGGGGTTATATTTTGCCTGATAAAATTAGCAAGGCAGGAAGAATTACTTGGATCAGAATTTTTTAGATAATTTTTATATTTAATTTTTATTAGTGATTTATCAGGAAGCATTTCCAAATATTTAATAATTTCACTTCCTGTTTCGAATGTAGAATTTCTTAATGATTCAAATTGTTCTTTTACAAATTGATTTACCATATTTAGGTATGCAGTAATTCTTTTGGCTCTTGAATCATTTTCTTTTGAATGAATGGGAATATACTCTTTATTGAATTTATTTAAGTAAAACTGACGGAGTTTCTCCATCAAAGAATCATCTACTAATGACATAACAGAAGCAATGCCATATCTTGCAACTTTTAATGGGGCATCAACTGAAAATCCAACACCCAATACGGGTATATGGAAAGTATGCATATTTATCATATTTTATATTTTTTATATATAAGAATGCAATTAAAATTCTAAATACAAATGTCTTTGATTAGAATATTATGAGGAAGGTTTATTTCCTAAAGGGTATTCAAAAAGAAAAAAGTTTGCAGAATTATTTATTTCAATATTAATATAACTAATACTACTATTAATTATAAGGCTGAAAACAGCCCTGTACTTTGCACAATTTGTAACTTATATTATGGGCAGGAATTATCAATACGCTGCTATATATGTCATTTTTAATGAGTTATTATAACTTTTGAAAAGAGGAGTAAAGATTAAAACTATTGCGAATAATTTGCACAGGGGGCTCCATACCCTTGTAAGAATACCTTTTTACGTAACATAAAATCTCGTATATTTACAGATTGTAAAATTGAGGAGCTATACACTTTGAATCAAAATAATGAATTAGAAGTCAAAGAATTTGAAAATGAGAATTTGGTAGAAAACTTGCCGGAAATTTTACCGGTCCTGCCATTAAGAGATATTGTAATTTTCCCATATATGATTTTCCCGGTCTTGGTTGGTCGTGAACAATCAATCAGGGCAGCAAACTATGCTTTGGATAGAACAAAATATATTTTTCTATCCACCCAAAAGAAATCAAATGTTGAAGATCCTAAAAAAGAAGATATTTATGAAGAAGGTACTATTGCAAAAATAGTTCAAATTCTAAAACTGCCAAACGGCTTAATGAAAATACTGGTAGATGGTTTATTACAGGGTCGTATAGTAAATTTTACTGACAGAAAGGAATTTTTTGAAGCAAAAGTATCTGTTATTATCCCTGAATTTGAATTAGACCATGAAATGAATGCCATGGTACGTCAAATGTCTCAATTATTTAAGGATTATGTTAAAATAAGCAGATCAGTCCCCAATGAAGCAATAGCCGCTTTTGATAATATTGAAGAACCTGACAGAAAACTATTTTATGTGGCAGCTAATATTAGCCAGTCAATTGAAGTCAAGCAATCAATACTTCAAAAGTTTGCTTTAAAAGATCAGTTTTATGAAATTATCAAAATCCTGAAATCAGAAATTGATATCCTTAAAATTGAAAAGGAAATTGACAATAAAGTTCAAGAGAATATAGCAAAGACACAAAGAAAATTTATTATTCAGGAGCAAATAAAAATCCTTCAGGACGAACTGGGAGAAGATGAAGAGTCTTTACCTGAATACACAAAAATGAAAGCTCAAATAATCAAAGCCAAAATGCCCAAAGAGGCAAAAGAAAAGGCCCTTGAAGAATTATCCAAGCTAAAAAAAACCTCCCCGATGTCTCCGGAATCTACTGTAATAAGAAATTATCTGGAATGGCTGATTGAAGTTCCTTGGAATAAAACGACCAAAGATAATTTGGATATTGAACACGTTCAAAATATTTTAGATGAAGATCATTTTGGCCTGGAAAAGCCAAAAGATAGAATTATTGAGCACATCGCTGTCCTTAATTTGGTAAACAGAATGAAAGGACAAATTCTATGTTTTGTAGGACCTCCGGGAACCGGCAAAACTTCATTAGGAAAGTCTATTGCCCGTGCTTTAGACAGAAAATTTGTTAGAATAAGTTTAGGCGGAATTAGGGATGAAGCTGAAATAAGAGGTCACAGAAGAACTTATATCGGATCCATGCCTGGAAAAATAGTCCAGTCTATGAAAAAAGCCGGAACAATAAATCCTGTAATACTTTTAGATGAGATTGATAAGATGAGTATGGATTTTCGGGGAGATCCATCATCTGCAATGCTCGAGGTCTTAGATCCGGAACAGAATCATAGTTTTAATGATCATTATTTGGAAATTGATTATGACCTTT
>JAUZPC010000292.1 GCA_030706105.1 Bacteroidota bacterium
AAGCGGAGGGAATAAACTTTACGGATATTGGATTGCGTCCGGTGACCCATATAATAATTTAACCATCTTATATTGTCATGGAAATAAAAATAACATAGACAATTATTGGGACAGGGTTATGTATCTTCATGGCTTGGGAGTAAATATATTTATCTTTGACTACAGAGGATTTGGAATGTCCGGGGGGAAATCTTCCGAAACCGGACTTCATGAGGACGGCAGTTCTGCTCTTAATTTTATTATGAGTAAATATAATGTTAAAGCCGATTCACTTTGCCTGTATGGATATTCCCTCGGAAACGTAGTATCTATATATCTGGCAGCGGAAGTTGTCAATCCGTATCGCCTGATTGCCGAAGCTCCGTTTGCATCTGCTAATTCACTTACTCAGGGCAGTTTGATACTGGATATTCCGCAGGGCTGGCTTACTGAAGGTACTTTTAACAATGCGGACGAAATTAAAAAAATTAAGACTCCATTTCTTCTGCTTCACGGTACTGCTGATGATTTTGTACGTTACCGCGACAACGGAAGGGTAGTTTATGAAAATGCACCTGAGCCGAAAAAACTCATTTTAGTTGAAGGAGCTGTACACACCAATGTACCTGAGACAATGGGAATAAATAAATACCGGCAAACTCTGCGTTCATTCATGAACATAAAATAACTGCTGATCATACATTTAGCATTAGACCTATAGTATTTAAGAGAAGAGGTTTTGCATAAAGCTTTTCTCTTGAGCTTCCCCTCGCAGACTACTACAAGTCTGGGGCGGGTATTGGAGAGGCCTGCTATTTATTTTAGAAAAACCATTTTCTTTGTCTGCACATAGTCATTTATTCTAAGAGTATAAAAATAGACTCCTGAACTTAGCCCGCTGTTCTTAAATTCATAACCATAATTGCCTGCTTCCTTCCTCTCATTAACCAGTACCGCTTCCTCTTTGCCAAGCATATCAAAAAGTTTTAACGTAACCACGCCCGGCTTTGCAAGTGTGTAATTTATTGTAGTACTTGGGTTAAACGGATTAGGATAATTCTGAGAAAGCGAATATTCTTTAACGTGAACATTCTTATCACCATCCGCAAAAACAACCCCGCCGTTAGTTGTATGCAGAATAGCTCCGTTGCCTCCCACAGCCCAGCCAAGGTTGTTCCCGTAAAACTTGATGTTTTGTAAAGCGGCCGTACAATATGTATAATTGGTCAGCAATTTTTCGTCCCAGGAATTACCACCGTCACTTGTGTATAGAATAATGCCTACATTTCCAAAATTGTTTTGTCCCACTGCCCAACCGGTTAAACTATTTATAAAACATAGTGAGTTAATATAGCAGAAATAATTATTGTTTAACTTTACCCAGTCACTCCCTCCGTTAGTTGTTTTAAGCACAATATCACCGGCAGCCCAGCCGTTTAACGAATCTAAAAAATATACGCTTCCCAATGAGTTTGCTGACGGGTGGGTCTGGCTAAACCAGGATGTTCCGCCATCTGTTGTTTTTATTATTACGCCATTATTGCCTACTGAATAGCCCGTATACCTTGTAGGGAAACAGAGACTATATAAAGCGCTGTTTGTTGGAGTAGGCTGCGTTGTCCAGCTCTCGCCGTGCGTTGTTCTAAGGATCAAACCTTCATTGCCGCTTGCCCAACCCGTTATGGTATCTGCAAAACAAACAGAATAAAGCCACTTGCTTGCGCCGCCTATGCTCTGCTCTACCCAACTGTTACCTCCGTTAGAAGTTTTTAATATCATCCTTCCTGTATTGTGGAAGTCCTTATTACCTACAGCCCACCCGGTAGTCATTGAAGGAAATGCAATAGCGTGCAGATCGCTGCTTACGTTTGTGGGTATTTTTGTCCAGGTCTCACCACCGTTAGTGGTTTTAACAATTAGCCCGCTGTTGCCGCTTGCCCAGCCTATATGTTCATTGCAAAAATATATTGAAGATAGGCCCAGATTCCTAATTCCCCCGGATACTTCGCTCCATGAATTTCCAGAATTTGTGGATCTGCAAATATATGATGACTGTGAAACAGCAATACCTGTACCGCCTTTAAAACCGACTGATGTGTAATAATGGTTAGTATCAGGAGTAACATTTGTCCAGCTTTCACCACCGTCTGTTGTTTTGATAATTACACCGGTGTTTAACATATAATTACCGCCGACGGCCCACCCGTTATTTGCATCAATAAAAAAGATTGATTTTAATGGCTTATCTGTGCATGTCTGCTTTTCAATCCATATTGCTGAATCCGCAGTACCAGTAACTGTTTTAATAATTGTTCCAAAATCTGTGGAAGCCCATCCGAGACTTGAATTTAAGAAACATACCGATGTCAGGTTAGCGTATGTAGCCTTTACCTGTTTAATAGATTTCAAAGTATCATTTAAATACTTAAATTTGTAAATAACACCGCTACCGCCCACACCCCACCCTATTGAACCTGAAAGGAAATATGTACCAAATAACGGAGTCTCATACTCGTTCATAAGATTTTCCAGTTTCCATACGGCCCCACCGTTTCGGGTATGGAATATTGCTCCAATGTTATAGTAAATCGTCCGGCCCACTGCCCAGCCGTTATTTCCATCAGGAATGGAAAGAGAATTAATATGGCATAATAATGTAGTGTCTAACTGTTTGAACCAGGTAACCCCTCCGTTATTTGTCTTTAGAATAATGTTTGTGTCTCCCGCTATCCACCCGGTATTGCCATTTATAAAATAAACGGAATTTAGGTTATGCTTTACTCCACTGCTCTGAAGCTCCCAGGTATTTCCTCCATTAGTAGTCCTTATTATCGTACCTGAATTACCGGCTGCCCAGCCGGTATTTGCATCAACAAAATAAACCGAATTTAAAGGATTCCCCTGCGGAACAGGATTTTGCCATGACCAATTATTCTGAGGTAGGCTAAAACTATAATGGCAAATTATTAACAGAAATGTTAACCGGTAAACAAAAGTACTCATATTAAACCTCTTTTGTCTTTTAATAATAAAACCTGAAAAAGGAAAAGCACTTTATATAACACTGAATATTTTGACTAAGGGAAGCAGGGCAATAACCAATTAGTTTGCTCTCTGCCTGAGGATATTATTTTTACACTTTTATAGTGCAAAATATATTATTATTTACGGAAAACATTAGTGTCACACTGCATAATGAATCATAACCGCATATGAGAAGTGTACAAAATACTTGTAATTCCCGGACTTTTGCTAAAGTTCAATGAATTAACAAATAATTATTACAGTTATTCAGAAATATCAATAGTGAGATAAGCCATATATATGGAGCCATAATAAGTAGGGACATAGTAAGCAGAGAACCGGCAATTTCCAATCACCGGTGTTGCTTGGCGTGTATAAAATCCATTCCGCAGCAAAACATTTATAAAAGGTTCTGTTCATTAGCACGTAACATGAAATAATCCAACAACCTGACCTTCTGCAGCATTCCAATGTACTATCGCTTTGGGAGTTACAAGTACATCTACAAGAATATCATGTTTTTCAAAAAAATCCATTGCTTCTTTTGAGACGACCAGCATGCCGTTTTGCCCGGAGCCGATAATAATTCTTTCAGTCCCACGCTCAAATAAATCTTTGGCTTCTTCAAGGGAAATTATATGGGAAGTACCATAGACTTCTTTTGAAAGCCGTTTGTTCCTTTTATGTATTTCTCCTGAAAGCTCAATAACAACATCATGGTCAAAGGTCTGCCCGTCTATAGTAATGGAGCCAAATTTAGAATCTTCTATGTGGGGCTTCATTATTGAAGTCCACATGTTAAATAAATTGCCAAATCCAAGGCCGAAATTTTCAATTTTACGCATAAGCACCTCCCCATACTTTGCCTAATCTCAAATCGTTTTCAGCATCATCTTTAGCTGACTTACTATTCATTTGTTGTGTAAGGGCAGTTAATCCTGCCACAGTACCAAGCTGCATTGTTTCTACCGCAGTACTTGGAACTACAACAATTGTAGAATTTTGTTTGAGACCTTCGTATAACATATTCATCGCCCTTAAGTGAAAAGCGGTTGGATTTTCACTATACGATTTTGCCGCTTCGCCAAACTTCTCTGCAATCTGCCTTTCTGAGTCTCCTAAAATAACCCTTGCCTGTCTCTCCCTTTCTGCCTGCGCCTGCATAGACATTGCATCTTCAAGTGAATGAGGAATAAGAACATCCTTAATTTCAACCGAAATTACATCTATGCCCCAAGGTTCAGTCCGTTCATCAATAATCTTCCTCACAACATCACTTATCCGGTCCCTGCCTTCAAGCATATCCGAGAGCATCGTTTTACCAATTACATCCCTGAGAGCCGTCTGGGCAGCCCAGCTTATAGC
>JAUZPC010000293.1 GCA_030706105.1 Bacteroidota bacterium
AGTATATATTTCTAATTTGACTATCGCTTTATTCGTTAGTTACCAAGTAATGTGTCTTGCGCATTTTTTTCAACTGCCAGTTCAGAACTATAAGCGTAACCACTGAAGCGGATAAATCTGCTGCCGGAATTGAATACCATACTCCGTTCAATCCAAATATCTTTGGAAGGATAATTAAAGCAGGACTTAAAAATAAAACCTGACGTGATAGTGACAATAATATTGATATTTTAGCTTTAGCAATAGATTGGAAGAAACTTGAAGTAACTACCTGAAAACCTACTACCGGGAACATCATTACTGTAATACGTATTCCAATTACAGCCATATCCACAAGTTCATCGTTTGTTGTAAAAGCTCTTGAAAGCAAATGAGGGATCGTTTCTCCCAAAATGAATCCCAAAACGGTTATGCACGTTCCGGCAATTATTGTATATTTATATACCTTCATAACTCTCGGGAACTGCTTTGCACCAAAATTATAACCTGCAATTGGCTGCATACCCTGATTTAAGCCAATAACCACCATCACAAAAATACTAAGGATGCTATTAACTATGCCATAAGCGCCGATAGCATAATCCCCGCCGTATACACCCAGACTGCGGTTTAACAATACAATTATTAATGTAGCACATATAAGCATCATAAAATTGGACATACCGATAGAAAATATGTCAATTACTATTTTCTTTTTAAATTTAAAATAACCGGGGACGAAATGAACCAGATGTTCTTTTTTTATAAAGTGTGCAAGCACCATAACAGTACCAACAAACTGGGCGCATACCGTTGCTGTTGCAGCACCGCGGATACCCCATTTAAAAACAAATATAAATAAAGGAGCAAGAACCAGATTGACTGCAACTGTTATTAATGTTGTAATCATAGCTTTTCTGGGATATCCTGAAGAGCGCATAATATTATTCATGCCCATATAAATATGGGTGAACACATTTCCAATCAGGATAATCTGCATGAATTCTCTTGCGTATTGAATTGTATTTGGACTGGCACCTATAACAGACAAAACATTATCAAGAAATATCAGCATTATGATGGAGTAAACAATACTGATTACAATATTCAGCATCAGTGCATTTGCCAATGTCATAGCCGCGTCAGTATGCCTTTTTTGCCCCAGCCGAATCGAAACCATTGTTGAGGCTCCGATGCCTACAAGTGCGCCAAAAGCTGCTGCTAAATTCATTAAAGGAAATGTTAGAGCAAGCCCCGAAATTGCCAACGGTCCAACTCCCTGCCCTATAAATATACGGTCAATAATGTTATACAGGGAAGCCGCAGCAGTAGCAATAATTGCAGGTATTGAATATTGCAAAAGAAGTCTGCCGATTTTTCCTACGCCTAATTCATCGGCATTGTTTTGTTTTTCCATAAAAAGTTATTAACTAAGAATTTTTAATATAAATGAAAAAAGACTTAAAAAAATATTTTAAGCCTTTTAGTAAAAATAAGCATAAATAACCACAGAGTGAATGCACTTTTCAGCGAACAGTGCTCAGCATCCGGTTATCATTTAACAGCGGACACATTAAAAAGTTTTTTATAACTAGAAGAAAACACTATAAGAATTCTTGAAATTGATTGTCATCCCGGAGAATTGTTTAATTATATCCTGCCCAAGATTTCCATAAAATTTACCCTGGCTATTGCTTAAAGTGTCCGTTGATATCTGTGCATTAGGCAGTGATATTCTTTTATCAAATGCTTTTAGCTCGATAGGCATAGTATATATATTCAATTTCTTGCTTCCGGAGGTTCCCCCGACTCCTGCAATGCCCGCCTTGCCGGAGGATTTTATAAACGACTCATATCTGGAATAGAATACTTCGCTAAACAAACTGCCATCCGCGCCTGTATCAAATGTAAACGGCAGCTCATCGGCCCCATACTGCAAATATATGATCGGCAATAGCTGATCAATAGCTAAATTGTATGATTCAACTGCCCCGGACACCTGCTTTGGCACAATCAAAGTATCATGTGCAATTGTAATTTCTTCAAGCTCTTTAATTACAGGGAATCCGATAATGCCATTTATTTTGTACACCCCTCCACCAAAAGATAATGAGCTATCAGGGAAGACAAGAAACACGACATTACGTGCAATAATATTACCCATTACTAATTTTTCCGCAATGCCTATGCGTGCAGTTGTCGGTATGCCTGTTATCCCGCCTTTAACTTCAGTTGTCTTCTTTGAGGGATAATTTATATTCATTTTTTTTGCCAGGCTTTCAGTCAATACTGAAATACCGGCTCCGGTATCGAATACAAAATTAGTTATTGTAGAATCAGTCTGCACCGGAATATTCCATAGTCCGGCTATGTCCCTTTTCATATAGATACGGGTATCTTTTTCTTTTGATAATTGCTGCGGTGCCTGTTTTTGTAATACTTCCCAGATAATCAAAGCTTCGGACTCTTCCTGCATTTCTTCCTTTGTGAAATGATCCAGAAACTGTTTAAGTAATTTTGATCCGGATATATAAGCCTCGGCATAGCGGCATAATTTTATATTATTATCGTATTCAGTCCTGGTAACTAAAAATTTAAGCGACTCCGGCAAGCTGGAATAAGTATCCGACAGAGATATTATCAGTTTATTTGAGGCCTCCGGCTGTCCGAAAACATTTGCCAGTACAGCTTGTATTACAAGTTTTTCTTGTGGAGTGACTACTAATGAGTTTGCAGAGATTAACTTATTGAGTCTGGTATATTCCTTATTATTCAACAGCTCGAAAGCATTATTTTGAGCAACCGCACCTGAAGTTAAAATAAAAGCGACAATAACTAATGTCAATTTTATAGATATTCTGTAATACTGTCTCATCATTTAGTCCTAAGTATATTAATTTTCATCTATACAAACTTATCAATAGCCCTGCAAAACATCAATTTTTTAACGACCGCATACAAATGTATATAACCGTTTATGTAATAGATTATAAGTGTTACCTGAATTCACAAAAGTATGAATATTTTTATTAGCGAGCTAATCTTCTAATATTCTTCCATTATTTTCCCTCCGGATTCTGTCTTTGTGACAAACTATAACCCACTATTTACTTTTTTAAGCTATTTTTATAAAGCATTAGTGAAATACTGTTTGCTTGATGTTATGATTAACATCTTGCCTGTAATTAATAGAGCAGCAGACATTATTCCTTATTCATTTAGAAAATTTTTAGCAATTGTAGAAAGGAAAAATATTATGTTATATACCATAGCTGTAATATTAATAGTATTGTGGTTACTCGGATTGGTTACCTCATATACCATGGGAGGAGTTATTCATATTCTGCTGGTAATTGCAATTATTATGGTTCTGGTTAGGATAATTAGCGGACGCCGCGCACTCTGATTATATGCCAAAAACTATTTTTAGTTATATGAAGCATTAATAATTGATTACACAATTTTTATTCAGATTGAATTGCACAGAAATAATGCGATGCTAAGTGAAATAAAGCCGCTATCCGAATGTTTTGAGAATAAATATTCTACGTATGCAAGTCACATAAGCTAAAATCTATATTATTTCTTAAAGTCTAATTGTCCCTAATCCTTTGATTACCAGCACTTCTTGTGTACTTTGTTTTTAGTTTTAATAATCGGAATGTAATGAAGGTAATAAATCCTAAAATAAATCAATCTTTATTCCGCCTCAAGGTTCAATTTAGTGAGAGTTTTCTTGCTAAACAATTTGCCGGTGGTGAACCACTTTTGCGTTCTGAGTTATTCAACGCAGATCAGATGGAGCAACATGGCAAAACTCTGGCAAATTTGCATACTTTGGCCTATCCAGGCATTCCTGATCAGTATCTGCTTACCAGGTTAGCTGAAAATGAATTCTTTTTATTTGAAGTCCATAAATTATTAACGGAAACAGTTAAAGCAAACAATCAGCGTACACCTGCAGGTGAATGGCTGCTTGATAACTTTTATTTAATAGAAGAACAGATACGCATAGGCAAAAGGCACTTACCCAAAGGATATATTCAGGAATTGCCCCGCCTGTCAAACGGACCACTAAAGGGTTTTCCTCGCGTTTATGATATAGCGCTTGAAATCATATCACATGGTGATGGCCGCGTAGATCCTGAAAATCTTAGTCGTTTTGTAGCAGCTTATCAAACCATCCAGACATTAAAATTAGGCGAGTTATGGGCAATCCCTACCATGCTGCGCTTAGCATTGATAGAGAATCTCCGCCGTGTAGCCGCGCGCATTGCCTCCGGTAGAATAGAGCGAAATTTAGCTGATTCATGGGCAGCAAAAATGATAGACATTGCAGAAAAAGACCCTAAGAGTTTAATTCTGGTTATTGCAGATATGGCAAG
>JAUZPC010000294.1 GCA_030706105.1 Bacteroidota bacterium
CGTTATTCCGGTGACCCTGCTTTTATTAAAGATCCTGAATCCGGTTACATAAGAATATTATTATCTGACTTACCTTTCTATTTCAGGGGCTTAATGCTTGCTGCATTTGCCGCTGCATATATGTCCACTATCGGTACTCAGTTGAACTGGGGAGCAAGTTATGTTGTGAATGATGTTTATAAGAGATATTTACCAAACAAAAAACAAAAACATTATGTGCTGATTTCCCAACTGGTAACTCTTGTGCTAATGTTTCTTTCAGCTTTTGTTACCTTCTATATGGACTCAATTGCAGGAGCATGGAAATTCTTAATGGCTATTGGCGCTGGTACCGGACTTGTTTATATACTAAGATGGTTCTGGTGGAGAATAAATGCATGGAGTGAGATTTCTGCAATGGCAGCAGCCTTTATTGTCTCAATAGTACTTCAATTTGGATTTAATTTCAAAGAAGATGATCCGACTCAGTTTGCTCATCTGTTACTGATAACTGTTTCAATAACTACTTTCGTTTGGCTTTTAGTTACTTTTCTTACTAAGCCTGAACCGGAGCAAACACTCAAGGCTTTCTTTAAGCGGGTTAGGCCTAATCCAACGTTCTGGAAACCAATTGCAAAATTAATGCCTGAGGTTAAAGCCGAAAAAGACGGTATCTTTAGTATGTTCAATTGGCTGCTTGGTGTTTTTATGATTTATGGTATGCTCTTTGGAATGGGTTATATTCTGTTAAAGAATGTTTATATTGGTATAGCATTGTTTATATTAGGACTGGCTTTGGGTGCGTTACTATATTATAGATTAAATAAAAAAGGCTGGGAGTCTTTAGGAAGCTAATGCACAGCAGATTAAAAAAAATTAAACTTATTGTTTTTGATCTTGACGGGACTCTCCTTTCAAATGAGGGAGAGATTGGCGAGAGGACAAAATATTATGTTTCTGAGTTAAAAAAAACAGGCGTGCAGTTTTCTTTTGCTTCCGGAAGACTGCATTCAGCCATTGTAAATTATGCTAAAGAACTGGATATACAAGCTCCTGTAATTTCCTTAGACGGATGTTATATTAAAAATTTAGCCGGGGATAAAGTAATATTTGAAATGTTTGTAAAGCCTAAGCACGTAAAAAGAGCAATTAAATTTGCTGACCATTATTTGCTTAATATCGCATTGTGTCATTCAGATGCGATTTATATTACAGATCAAAATACTGTTCTTCCGCAAATTATGGATAAATTCGGCGCTGAATACAGAGAAATTGAGTCCTACGATAATCATCTGTCAAAGACTCTGGAGATTGTTTTTGCCGGGAGCAACAAAGAATGGATAAAATATGTTTATAATAAAATGAGTTTTCCATACTGTGCCGGACTTGCCCTTAATTACTATCAGTCGCATAGTCATGAGGGAATTTATTATCTGGAAGTGAGACGCAAAGGAAGTTCAAAAGCAAAGGGATTTGCAAGGTTGTGTAAGGGCCTTAAAGTAAAACAGACTGAATCAGCCGTGCTTGGAGACTGGTATAACGATATCAGTTCATTTAAGACAAAAGCAGTTAAAGTTGCTGTTGCCAATGCTGTCCCTGAGTTAAAAAGAATGGCAGATATTGTTACGAAGAGAACAAATGACGAAGATGGTGTTGCAGAATTTTTAGAAATGGTTTATAAAGCAAAAACCGGTAAATAAATGTTAAATATAAAAAATGACAAGATTAAATCCGGTAAAAGGATAAAAATTCTTATTGGGCTTTTATCCATTTTGTTTATAGTTATTTTATTCCCGGAGGGAGAGTCATTAGAATCAGAGGTGAATGTCGGTTCTATCTGGATACATGAAGATTTAATAGCCCCATTCAGCTTTGCAATCAATAAAGATCCCGAGATTTATGCTTCTGAAATAAAAGCCGTTTCTCAGCAGGTTCTGCCAATATATATAAAAAAAGAAAACATAAAACAGGCTTCAATAGATACATTAAAAATTTATAACCGCCTTTTAATTTCGGTTATTGATAGTATATTAAAAGAAAAATATTCAGATAATTACAACCCGACTTTCCTCTCCAACAAAGCATTCATGGAGTTTAGATCCCTAAGACGAGCAGAGAAATATGAAGCCTCTAAGCGATATGCTTCGTTAAACGAGATATTTTTGTTCTTAGAAAAAGCAGTTTCTGCACCTTATTATACAAATGTTTATGATGTTTTATCCCTTTCCAATAAAGATAGTATTACAATAAGAATCAAGAATGAAGACGTTATTTACCCAAGGTCAAAGTTTATTAGTCTGAGCGATGCAAAAAAAACGGTGGCAACTTTAATTGAGAAGAGGAATTATCCTACAGAGCTTAAAGTTGCAATTATTGAGTATGCAAATCATTTTATTTATGCGGATCTTAAATACAGTAAAGATTTGACAAATGAGGAACTGGCGCAGGTTAAAAGGAGCGTTTCAAGGTTTTCAGGGATAGTAAATGAAAATGAAAGAATTATTGCCAAACACGACAGGGTAAGTAAAGATACAAAACTTAAAATAGATTCATATAAGAACGCCAAGGGCGAAAAAATAGGTGTCGGCGGCAAGTTGCTACAATTTTTGGGGAAGTTTTTACATATAGGCTTTTTACTGGCGCTTTTTGTTATTTATCTGTATTCATTTAGAAAAAAGATATATCACGATAATGACAAATTGCTTTTATTGGCAATAAATATTACGTTCCTGTCATTAGTAACTTATATAGTCAATTCTCTGCCTGTAAATGCACCCATTCAATATTTGATATTTATTCCTTCAGCGTCAATGATCCTGACCATGATGTTTGATTCACGAGTCGGGTTTTACGGTACAGTAATAATTGTTCTTATTACAGGTGCATTGCGTGGAAATGATTATTCGTTTGCGGCCACACAGCTATTAGCCGGCGGATTGTCTGTTTACACAGTAAGGGATATTAAGAACAGGAACCAGATATTTAGATCTCTTTCTTATATCTTTCTCGGTTATGCAATAGCAATAATTGCATTTGGTCTGGAGCGATTTGCTTCCGTTCAAAGTATTATGGAGGAGCTGGCATTTGCTGGCGTTAATTCCTTGGTCAGCCCGATTCTTACTTATGGGTTATTGATATTTTTCGAGAGGATATTTGGGATAACAACTGATTTAACATTGGTTGAGCTGTCTAATTTTGACAGGCCATTATTAAAGGAATTGGCAAGAAGAGCTCCCGGAACCTTTAATCACTCAATGACAATGGGAACATTGGCGGAAGCGGCGGCGGAAGAAATCGGGGCAAATTCTTTATTGGCAAGGGTTGGCGCCTATTATCACGATATAGGAAAAATAATACGACCACATAATTTTGTAGAAAATCAATTAGATAACAAGAATATTCACGAAGAATTAATTCCGGAAGAGAGCATAGAGCTTATAAGGAGACATATTCAGGAGGGAATTAATCTGGCAAAAGAAAATTATCTGCCGCCTGAAATAATATCATTCATCCCCATGCATCATGGTACCACGGTTATGAGTTTCTTTTACGATAAGGCTTTAAAGTTATACGGTGATAAAGTGAAAGCAAAAGACTACAGGTATCTGGGTCCGAAGCCAAACACAAAAGAAACTGCAATAGTTATGCTTGCAGACGGGTGCGAATCTGCAGTAAGGTCAATTGATAAACCTGATGCTTTTAAAGTTGAAAATATTATTAACAATATTTTCAAAGCAAGAATTGAAGACAAGCAACTGGACGAGTCTCCTCTTACTTTTAGCGATATCGATAAAATAAAAGATATGTTCAGTAGTATATTGCTCGGACAACATCACAGAAGAATAAGATACCCTTCCCAAGATGATTATGAAAAAGGTAGTGAAGAAATAAAGACATGATTGAATTCTTAAATGAATATATATCTCATCTTTCCTTAGAAAAAAACCTGTCTGATAATACTGCATCTGCTTATAGAAATGATATAAAGCAGCTCTTTACTTTTTTGGAAGAAAACAATATAAGTGATCTTAATGATATTACTTTTATACATCTAAAGAACTTTTTCTTTTTACTTAGCGATCTGGGACTTTCGTCTAAATCAATTGCGCGGTATTTCTCATCGCTTAAAGGATTTTTCAAATATTTAAGCTCTAATAACTACATACAAAACAATCCTACCGCCAAATTGGAACATCCCAAAATAACAAGAAAACTGCCGTCAGTTTTATCCATTGAAGAAGTAAATAAGATATTGGAACTACCGGATATAGAAACAAAGCTTGGTCTCCGGGATAAGGCGCTTTTAGAAACTGCATATGCCTGCGGTACAAGAGTCTCTGAGTTGATAAATATTAAAATAAGCGATTTGTATTTACAAGAAGA
>JAUZPC010000295.1 GCA_030706105.1 Bacteroidota bacterium
CAGATGATGAAAGACGTAGTGGACCAAAATAATATTTGTGTTTATGGAAATGAACAAAAAATATTATCTCAAAAAGAATTATTTAATAAAGTTGAAAAACTGGTTAAATAATCAATTAGAAAATAAAATATTATTCCGGGCATCTCCGAACCCAATTCTTGCTATGGTTAGGAATGCCCGCAAATATATTAAGTATTCCATTTTCAATGTGACCTATGTACATTATTAGATCTCATAATAAAGGCCGATATTAGAAAAAAATGCTAAAAAACGCTAATAATAGCAGTTTTTAGCATCCGTTTAGCAGGGTCTTGTGTCTCACGGTATCATTAGATGTTGTGTATTGCCTTGTAATTATATTAATTTTGAGGTATTATTATTAAGATTAAATAAAAATATTATTTTTAGCAGTTTCCTAAAGAATTTCGCTTTTTTGATAATTTTTATTGTAGTCGTTTTTATAAAATTTATTAAGGAATAAATAAAGTGAACATATTTGTAGGAAACTTATCCAAAGATGTAACCGACCAAGATTTACAAAACCTATTTTCACAGCACGGTGCTGTTAGAGAAGTAAAAGTAATCAAGGACATGTTTTCAGGTGAATCTAAAGGATTTGCATTTATCGAAATGCCAGGCTTAAAAGAAGCTCAGACAGCTATTAAAGAGTTAAACACAGTTGACCTAAAAGGTAAAAAACTGGTTGTGAACGAAGCAAGGCCTAAAGGATCAGGTAATGATAGCAGATCCAGAGGAAATAACTTTAGAAGCGGTGGCGGTAGCGGCGGCGGAAGAAGCAGATATTAACAGTTTGTAAAAACTGATATTAAAAAACCTTTCTATATTAGAAAGGTTTTTTTATTTTAAATATAAATCAAATTTATGAGCTGATTCACCATTTGAATTATCCGTGGCTAATTCACTTAAAAATTTACATAAATTGGATCAAAATGATTCCAATTGCCCGTATATATATCCACAAATGCAGGGAAAACTAAGAACACATCAGCTAAAAAGTAACCAGCACTTATGTGGCCAAATCTCTCAACAAGTTGTTCCTTGCCTTGGTATTTCAGTTTTAGAACATGATCTTTGTTAGATCTTAGATAAATTACTTTAACAAAACAAGTGTCAATATATTTTTTTTGAATTGCTGAATATGCCCTTTGATGCCTGTCTTTCACTTCAAGTTCTACACCGTCTTGAGTAAAGACCTTCATCCCATCAGGTGCATTTACCAAATCAACTCTATCTTCATATCCTTTTAGAACCGTTGCACATCCGTTAAATAAGATGCCTGTGAGTAGTATAAACAGAAGAACCGGAAAATATTTTTTCATTCTTTACCTATTAATATGTTAAATTATAAAATATTGCGTTGCTGCAAGTAATTCAGTAATAATAAGTTAAAATAAAAAATTTAATATTGCGAGTCAAGAAATAAAAATTACCTTAACCAAAGATGCTTGTTGATGCTAAATACACTTACTCACAAACCAATGCTAAGCCGCCTTCGGAAGTCTCTTTATAAATGCTTGGCAAGTCATGCCCGGTGCGTTTCATGGTTTCAACTATCTTGTCGAATGATACAACATGTCTGCCGTCTGACAAAAGCGCAAAAGTTGCAGTGTTAAAAGCCCGTTCCGCAGCAAATGCGTTTCTTTCTATACAAGGTATCTGGACTAATCCACCTATGGGGTCACACGTTAATCCCAAGTGGTGTTCAATTCCCATTTCTGCCGCATATTCAATCTGATAGGGCGTTCCCCCCAAAAGTTGAGTTGCGGCTGCTCCTGCCATTGCACATGCAGTCCCTATTTCACCCTGGCAGCCTACCTTTGCGCCGGAAATAGATGCATTTGTCTTAACGATGTTGCCTACAAGTCCAGCCGTTGCAAGTGCGCGGGTAATCTTCTGCGGTGAGAAGTCAAAGCTCTCTTCAAGTCTTTTTAAAACCGCAGGCAATACTCCGCATGAGCCGCATGTAGGAGCCGTAACAATTTTTCCACCTGCTGCATTTTCTTCTGAAACAGCCAAAGCATAAGAGAACACTAAAGTCTTTTCCCTAAGTGAGCCGGCATAATTCTTTGCTTTTACATAATATGAAGAAGCTTTTCTTCTTAGCCTTAACGCTCCCGGGAGTATGTCTTCACTCTCAATGCCTCTGGCAATTGATTTTTTCATTGTCTCCCATACATCAAACAGATATTCAAAAATGTCGTTTCCTTCAACTTCTCTTACATATTCCCAAAGTGAGTTGCCCGTCTTCTTAGTATGTTTTAGGATTTCATTCATATTGGAAAGCTCATAAATTGAACTAGTCATCCCGAAATCATTATCGTCAATTATTTTTCCTCCGCCTACACTATAAACTGTCCAGGAATCCAATACTTCATCATTCTCACTCAATGCTTCCAGTTTCATTGCATTGGGGTGTTTAATCAGAAATTCTTCAGGCTTCCAGATTATCTCAGTAACTTTTGGTAAAAATACTGTCGTTATTGCCTTATGTGTAAGGTGTCCTTTACCGGTAGCCGCTAAACTGCCAAACAGAGTAGATCTGTACTTAAAAGCGTTGATATTTCTTTCTTTAAAAATCTCTGCTGCATATCTTGGCCCCATTGTATGGCTGCTTGAAGGACCATAGCCAATTCTATATATATCTTTTATAGATTCCATAAACATTCTTTAATTAGTAAACAGTAGCCAGTAATTAGTAAATAGTGACCAGTAACTAGTGTTAGAACAAAGAGCAACTACAACTTCGTTTTGCTTTCCTCCCAATACTTATCCATTTCTTCAAGAGTACAGTCTTTTAGCTTTCTTCCGCTTTCTAAAATTTTATTTTCCATGTATTGAAAACGCTTTGTAAACTTATCATTTGTTCTTCTAAGAGCAGATTCCGGATCGATTTTATTAAACCTTGCATAGTTAACAAGTGAAAATAGAATATCCCCGAATTCTTTTTCCTTTTCTACCTCATCTTCGAAATGTTCTGCTCTCTTGAACTCTTCAATTTCTTCTTCTACCTTAGCCCATACATCTTTTTTATGCTGCCAGTCAAATCCTATTTTAGAAGCTTTTTCCTGCAATCTATATGCCCTTTGCAAAGAGGGGAGAGCACTTGGAACGCAGCCGATAACTGATTTGCGTCCTTCCTGAAGTTTGATCTGCTCCCAATTCCTAAGAACTTCTTCAGTTCCTGATACTTCCAGATTACCGAAAACGTGCGGATGCCTTCTTACCAGCTTATTGGAAATTTCCGTAATCACATCGTCAAGGTTGAAAGTATTATTATCTTCCGCAATTTGCGCGTGAAAAATAACGTGCAATAGAACATCGCCAAGTTCAATTTTAAGTTCATTATAATCTTTATTATCAATAGATTCCGCCACTTCAAAAGCTTCTTCTATAGTATTTGCCTTTATAGAGTCATGTGTCTGTTCTTTATCCCAGGGGCATTCTCTTCTTACCTTTTTAACAATCTTTACAAGTTCTGAAAATTTATTTTCATTCATTGAATAAAATCCTTAATTTACGCATACAAAAAACTGATATTTCTAAATATAAAATTACAAAATAAACCATAAAGATATGGAGCAAAAATGTTTGAAGAGAAAATAAAGGAATTAGGATTTGAACTTCCTGAAGCGCCAAAACCATTGGCCTCTTACGTACCGGTTATTAAATCCGGTAATATAGTTTATACTGCAGGACAGCTGCCTTTAGTAAAGGGTGAAATTAAATTTCCGGGCAAATTGGGTAAAGAAGTAAGTGACGCAGACGGCAAAAAAGCCGCTGAGTATTCGTGCCTAAACTGCTTAAGTGTAATAAAAAGTGCGGCTGGAAGTCTTGAAAATATTAAGCAAATATTAAAAGTAACTGTATTTGTAAACTGTACCGCTGAATATACAAACCAGCCGGAAATAGCTAACGGTGCTTCTGATTTACTTGTAAAAGTTTTTGGAGAAAAAGGTAAGCACGCCCGCAGTGCTGTAGGCGTAAATCAATTACCCAAAGGAGCACCGGTTGAAATTGAAATTATTGCCGAGGTAGAATAAAAAATCCGGCAAACGTACTCTTCCCTCAGGGTAATGAAATTGAGGCTGTTTCAAAAGTATAAGAGCCGGACGTAGAGAAATCTAATTGTTTGCAAAACACAAAAGCAGAGTTCTACATTACGGCAAAAGACATAACAGATTCCTCGCTTCATTTTCGGAATTATGAAACCCTGAAAGGGTTGAATTATAGTAGAAGAATGGGACAATAAATAGAACAAAACCCGGACGGGTGACACTATTGCATTTAGAATCACAAAAAGAAATCATAATGTCAACCATTCAGGGTTTATCGACTA
>JAUZPC010000296.1 GCA_030706105.1 Bacteroidota bacterium
CCGGACTTACAGCTTGCCTCGGTACATTTTCAGCCTTTCCAATATTATCATCATCTGCTTCTGCACGGCGGCATATCCCGGAAGGAGTTCGATAAAATCATCAAATTAAAAAATATTGATACGAAATATTATACTGATGAATATGTAGACGAAGAATTTATTTTCGGCTATAAACAGCTAAAAGACAGCAGTTATGTAGTATATCCTGATTTAAATAACGATAATGATTTATCGGATGAAAAGCCTATATTGAACTACGATTTTTATAAAACCCCTTATGATTTTACAAACATAACAAGTTATCCACGCTATGATATTCATTTTAAGTATTTCGACGGAGAACAGACAGCCGACTCCATTATGCCTGTGGTATTTTGCCTGGGAGAAAATAAAATAATAATTGATACCATAGTTGCAGGAATAAATGTTGTCCAAATAAATAAAACCCATAGGGAGGGCATTTTAAGCATTGATGATAAAACTGTAAAAGTAATTGCAGAGACTGGAATAACTATGCCTATTCCCCGGAATTGCTCAATTGATATAATCGACTCAGTCTGGTCGGACCATCATTTTGATACTTACAACCCGGGCGATACTATAGCTGCTTTGGATAAATACCTGCTCTTTGACTCCCAGACGCCTAAAGGGGATAAGCTTATTTTTTACAAATTAGATGACAATATTAAACCAATGGGTATTAATCCCGGATACTATGCCCCGAATATGCAGGGTGTTTCTTTAAATAATACCGGCGTTTCTTTTGATGACATATCTAATAGTTACAATTTAGTAGTTGTAAAGGATTTAAAACATATTACAAACAAAGACATCGATTATCTTAACGGATTATATGACAAATATAAAAACGACAAATTAAATTTTATTTGCTTCAGTACTTATGATGACATAGGGAAGATTAGTCAACTTGTTAAAAAAACACAGTTAAAATGGCAGGTGATTGGGGATCTAAAAAAACATCCCAATAATGTTATCAGTCATCGTGAATTATTTAGTTATTTGTTGCAGATTGACAGACGTTTTTATCTTATAAATAAAGAAGGTAAAATACTTGAGGGTATGGATAATAATAATAAAGTTCAGAAAGTTCTACATAAATATTTTGGCAAATAAATGAAAAAGATGCCGGTATTATATATAACATTAACGTAAGACTTAGCCTGTAAAAGGGCTGATGCAGTAGTCCAAATATAACAGAAAAATAGCTTAAAGTGATAGACCAGATGGGTAGTGTCTTATTATTAAGGACTCTTGCTTCTTCTAAATATAGTGTTGCGGCAATCACGTCAGCCCCTCAGGCTTAATACCTTATAATCCCGCAGGTGTCTTTTACATTGAAGTCCATTTTACAACTAAGAATTGAAATAGACATAGAAATTTTGTTTATGCTTTTACATCTAATTTTTCGTATTTAACGATGTGCCGGAATATGGGCCATATTGATAATAAGAGAAAATTATGTAATTGGATGTTTTTATGCCGGTAACAAAAAATAAGCGTGCAATAAAGCTCTGTAGGAGCGACATGTTAGTAGAAATGATATTATATATTATAAATGAGCTCCATAGGAGCGGTATATAAGGAAAGAACTGATCCGGGTATTTTCATAGGTTATAAGAATAAAATAATAGGGCAACATATCGCTCCCACGGAGCTCTTTAATCTTTCTTTCGCTCAAATAGCTACTAATATGCCGCCCGTAACCGGGCTCAATCTTCTTTAGGCTGATCGCCATAGTGCAATTTCTCCTTTTATTGTACTTATCAACTTTCTCCCCTTTGTGCAACAGCCACGCAGGGATGATATTATAATTTAAGGTGGTATATAAAAATTATTAGTTCCGTAAATTACTGACACACCGCCAACATTACCGTGAGAATGCAGAACTGAAACCGGTTTATACAACTATGTATGAATTGTAGTTTCCACCTAATATCTTATTATTCATAGCCATAAGTTCTTATAACATAGGAATATCCATAAGAAGGATGTCAGAGTTATCCAGCTCTGATTTTATGGAGACAGAATCCGTATCCCAAATTCCCAGACCGTCTCTTTCATTTAATAAATGTCCATCAACGGAGAATGAACCCCTAATACAAAAAGCATAGAGTCCATTCCTTTTATTTTTGATATTATACAGGGCAGTAATATCTTTGTCAAATTGTCCTAAACTAAACCATGCATTTTGATGAAGCCAGAGTGTCCCGTTATTCTGGTCGGGTGAAATGATCTCCTGCAACTTGTTGTGTCTGTCTGAAATATTTAGTGTGGTTTGGTCATAGCGCGGTGTTGCATCTTTTTTATTAGTCAAAATCCAAATTTGCAGGAGTTTTAAAGGTGTTTCTTCATTTTTGTTATACTCACTATGATAGATGCCTGAACCTGCACTCATTACCTGGATATCACCATATCTCAGAATTTCCTTATGCCCCATACTATCCACATGTTCCAATTCGCCTTCAAGCGGTATGGTCACAATTTCCATATTGTCATGCGGATGTTTGCCAAATCCTTCAGCCGGTGCAACTGTGTCATCATTAAGAACACGTAGAACACCGAAATGCATTCTCTCCGGGTTATAATAAGAAGCAAAGCTGAAAGTGTGATAAGTATCCAGCCACTCGTGGTTTATATGTCCGCGGGAATTAGCCGCATGATATTCATAATTTGCCATTTTAATTCTCAAAATGTTGAAAAAAAATTATTTAAATACTTCTACAAAAAAGCCAACCATCTTTTCCCAGGAGCGTTTATCAGCCTGCTCGTTATAAGCAACGCCTTTGTTGGGATCGTTACCTGAGTTTGGGTTTGTAAAACTATGGACGGCCCCTCCATAGAGGTCAATTTCATAATTAACTTTTGCGTTTCTCATTTCTTCAACGAACTTTAGGACGGTTTCAAGCGAAACAGCTATGTCGTCGCTGCCGTGCAATACAAGTACTTTTCCCTTAATATTTTTAGCGTCATTAGGGTTCGGTGTATCAAGATTGCCGTGGAAAGAAACAGTGCCTAAGATATTTGCTCCGCTTCTTGCAAGTTCCAAAGCAACACCTCCGCCAAAGCAATAACCCATAGCTGCTATTTTATTTGGATTAACATTTTTTATCTTTTTAAGCTCAGCTAATGCAATGTTAATACGTCTTCGCATTAACTGCCTGTCATTTTTATAAATGGAAGATTGTTTACTTGCATCGTCATATGATGTCGGCCTGATGCCCTTTCCGTAAATATCAGCGGCAAATGCAAAGTAACCAAGCTTGGCCAATTGGTCGCATCTTCTTTTCACGTAATCATTTATTCCTGTCCATTCGTGAACAACCAGAACAGCAGGCAGTTTACTTTTGAATCCCTTACTGTAGGCAATGTATCCTTCAAGAGTGACATCACCGTCCTTATATTCAAAATTTCTATGGATAATCTGAGCTTCCATACCAGTAAAGACCAATATTAGTAAAACAATTAATAACTTTAACATAAATACCTCACTTTCAAGCACAATCAAATCTATACTTTAGAGCTCATATTTTACAAATTTATTATACACAAAAGTTTGATATTGTAAAGTGATATAAGAGGGAAGTGAAGGGTATTGGAAAATATTGAGATGCCGTATTGATGGATTGTTTGACAAGAGATTTTAGCCGCAAATATAATTTACAATGTAGGACAGGCATTCCTGGAATGCCTGTCCTAAAAGAGAAGGAATTATTAATCTTATGATTTGCGATTCTTATAAAACATTGTTGGAGTTGGATAATTACTGAAGTTTATATCCCGGATTACGATGTTATTGTTCTCAATTTTGAAAAACATATCAACGTGTACTTTCTTTTTTTCGCCGTTTTGAACATAAGTCATATCACCGTTGTCCGATATAGACATTCTGAATTTGATGGATCCTTTATCCTCAAAGTATTTATTCAAAAGATCTAAAGCAGTTATGCAGGATACATCCTGATAAAGTGAGTCGTCAAGCCGTATAGTCATTGAATTCGAGAACATATCCTCAATCAAGTTGAAATCACCGGCTTTAACAGCCTGCTCAATTCTTATTTTTTGCATATCTGCGCCTGATAAACCCTGAGCCGGACAGGTTGAATAAATAACTAAAGCAAAGAGAATTACAAATATGTATTTCATACTATTACCTCTTAAAAATAATAACATTTAATTATGTAGTCTAAATTATAGACCAGTCAAATTATTAAAAAGTTTAATTGAATAATATTGAGGACTAAGTGATAAGCTACAAATCACATAGTCCTTATTGTAAAATAAAATTACACTTTCCGGTTTCGTTTATCAAGTACTAAAAAAATCCCAAATTAAC
>JAUZPC010000297.1 GCA_030706105.1 Bacteroidota bacterium
AAATAGTCCCTTAATGGATGATGAAATCAGAAGCATTGCAATTGATGCTAATAAAGGAATAGTTTACGTCGGAACTGATAATGGACTGGTCTCTTTCAATACGCCATTTATTAAACCACTGGATTCATTTACCTCTCTTTTCGTTTATCCGAATCCCTTCATTATCAATAAGAATAATATTATTACAATTGAAGGGCTGATAAAGGATTCTGATATAAAAATATTAACTGCAGCCGGCACACTTGTTAATCAGTTCTCCTCTCCTGGTGGAAAAGTCGCTTATTGGGATGGTAAGGATTTGGCTGGTAAGTTTGTTGGCAGTGGAATTTATTTAATAATTGCCTATGACAAAGAAGGTAATAATATTGTTACCGGTAAAGTTGCGGTATTAAAGAAATAATTATTAGCATTTATGATAGATCTAAACAATGTCTCGCTTCAGTTTAATGGAAAATATCTATTTGATGAAGTAAATTTTAAAATATCTTCCGGTGATAAAATTTCCTTAGTAGGTGCTAATGGAACCGGCAAGTCTTCTCTGCTAAAAATTATATGCGGTGAGATACTTCCTGAATCAGGAAGCATTAATAAACAGAACAAAATAACTATAGGCTACCTGCCTCAAGATAACGTTGTCCATTCAGGAAAAACACTTGTTGATGAAGCTAAAACAGCATTAGCGTCAATTATCGCTCTTCACGAAAAAGAGGAAGAAATTGTTGAACAGTTGAAAGAAAAAATGACCGATGCTGAAAGAGATGACCTGGTGAATCAATTAGGAGAAGTGCATCTTAAATTGGAAGACCTTGACTCATATAGAGCGTTTTCAAAAGTTGAAAAAATATTAAAGGGGCTTGGCTTTGAAGAAGAGGATTTTGATAGATTAACAAATGAGTTCTCCGGCGGCTGGCAGATGCGTATTGCCTTAGCCAAAATTCTTATTTCGCAGAATGATATACTCTTACTGGATGAACCGACAAATCATCTGGACATTGAATCCTTAGAATGGCTGATAGGCTATCTGAAGTCTTATAAAGGCGCTCTGCTGATAGTTTCCCACGATAAGCATTTTATTAATAGTGTAACAAATAAAACTCTTGAAATATTCTTGAAACGGTTTTATACATATAACGGAAGTTATGATGATTATCTGAGATACAAGCAAGAGCGTGATGAACAAACTGAGCATCAATACGTGCTCCAGCAAAAGAAAATAAAAGAAACTCAAAGTTTTATTGAAAGGTTTCGCTACAAATCAACAAAAGCTAAACAAGTACAAAGCCGTATTAAGCAGTTGGAAAAAGTTGAACTTATAGAACTGCCTGATAGTAAAAGTGATATCAATATAAAATTTCCTGATCCGCCGTCAAGCGGCAGAATAAATATTGAATTAAAAGAATTGTCTAAATCGTATGGTGATAAAGAAATATTTAATAAAATAAATTTTACAGTTGAACGTGGTGAGAAAATTGCATTCATAGGTCCAAACGGCGCAGGTAAATCTACCTTAGCAAAAATTATTGCCGGCGTTATTGATTTTAACGGCGGAGAAAGAACCTTAGGCTATAATACTGCTATTTCCTATTATGCTCAGGATGTGGCGGATAGTCTAAATAAAGAACAAGATATTATTGAAACTGTGGATGAGATAGCTGAGGATAAAACACTTGGCCAATTGAGAACCCTGTTAGGTTCTTTTTTGTTTACCGGAGATGATGTATTTAAAAAGGTTGGAGTGCTTTCCGGCGGCGAAAAAAGTAGAGTAGCCCTTGCCAAAATATTATTAACTAAAGCTAATTTTATAATCCTTGATGAGCCTACCAACCACCTTGATTTATCCTCAAAAGAAGTACTGCAGAAAGCATTAGTTAACTTTTCGGGCTCTTTGATATTAGTCTCACACGATATAGACTTTCTTTTACCTATTGTTAACAAGGTAATAGAAATTAAAAAAGGAGTCTTTAAGACATATTACGGTAATATCGAGTATTATCTTTCAAAAAAAGAAGAAGAAACTGTTGGTGCCGAATTAAGCAGCAAACAGGTTAGACAAAATGAACCATCCTCAAAAAAAGATCAGAAGAGAATAGAGGCAGAATTAAGGCAAAAAAAATATGCTGCAACTAAGCATCTTGTATTTAAATTAAAAGATGTAGAATCAAGGATATCAGATCTTGAGCATGATGAAAAAAAATTGGAAACTGAAATTTTTGCCCCTGAATTATATAACAATCCTCAATTGGCCAGAGAAAAAAATACTGATTATCAAAATGTTAAAAAGTGTTTAGAAGAGGCAATGGAAGAGTGGGCTGTGTTATCTGATGAAATTGCGGAAATAGAAAAACAGTTTCAATAAATGCTAAGTATTATTCAGATTCTATTTGTTGATCGTAAAATTGCTTAAAGTCCTGTATCCCTTTGAATATTGATTCAGCAATTTTTTGTCTGCCTGTCTTTGAGGATAAATAAGTTTCATCTCTTTTGTTGGAGAGAAAGCCCAGTTCAACTAAAACGCTTGGCATTGAAGCCCCTACGAGCACTAAAAAACCTGCTTGCTTTACTCCGCGTGAACTAAGCTGCTTATCTGTACTCATTCGCTTATCTGTCAATTCAGAAAATTTTTCAGAATATTTCATATAAGCTGAATGTGCCATGCTTACCAGTATAAAATTTTCATCTGTCAGTTTTTGATATCTTTGCTGGTCGGTTTCAAGTTTAATTACGCTATTTTCACGTTCTGCAATTTTAATGGCTTCTTGAGTACGGCCGGGTCTGAGAAGGTAAATTTCGAAGCCCTCTGCATTTGAAGGTTTTTCAGGCGTAGAATTACAATGGACAGAAATAAATAATTTGCCGCCTTTTTCATTCGCTATTTTGCCGCGCTTATATAATTCCACAAAAGTATCGTTTGATCTTGTATAAACAACTTTTATTTCAGGCATGTTTTCTTTGATTATTTTGCCCAATTTAAGAACCACATCAAGGTTTACGTCTTTTTCTTTTGTCCTGTTTGTACCAATAGCCCCGGTATCTTTTCCACCATGCCCGGCGTCTAATACTATGGTATCAAATATCCATTTATCTTTTTTTGTATTATTCTTTGTAGTCTTTTTTGCGAATTTTTTATTGTGCAAAGTAATAACTAAATTAAAAGATTCGGGCTCTTCTATGATCTCACCCTTAGAATAATTAACAGAATCAATTTGAAATTTTAATGTGCATTGATCATCGGTATTTTCAACTTTAATCTTTTTAACTAAACCACAAACGGGTTTTCTTTCAAGTGCCTTTTTATCTGCAAACGCATCTTTTATCTGAAAAGTGAAAGTTCCATTTTTGTAAGATGATTTATAAGTCCCAACTTTTTTATTTATCGAAAGTCTGATTAAAGTGCCATTTAGCTTAACATCATATTCAATGTCCGTAATAGAAAGTTCCTTATTCTTTACTGATGTTGTACTCTTAAGGGGTACATCTTCTTTCTTCTCAGAAGCGGTAATAACTTTAATCTTTTTATTAAAAGAAATTTTCAGCCCAAGAATATTTTCGATATAAGGCAACGAATACTCAATTGGGATATATAGCGCTTTTTCGTATGCAACAGGAAGTGTGGGGAGTTGATATACTAAAGAATCATCCTTGTTTTGGTCGAGGATTATGACAAAGGGGTTATTCAGTGAAAAAACTGCTTTTTTATTCCTTCCCGGAACAAAGACTTTATTATCTTCTACATACGTTTGAATAGATAAACACTCCATGAATTTTTTCAGAGGGATATACAATACATTATTTTTATTGTAAGTGTTTAAGGAATATTCATGTTTATTAAATTTTACAGCGATTTTACTATCTTGCGCTGAGGAGTCGCAAAGAAAGAAGATGGAAAAAATAATAAACAATTTAAAATATATTTTCATTTATTATCCTATAAATGGTAGCATAAAACCGGATTTCTTTTTATATGCGAGAAATTCATCTTTAAAATACTCCAGCATCATTTTGTCTTCAACTTTTGCACGGAGAATAAAAATTGGGATCTCTATGAGGGCAATGGGTAAGACTAAATAGCTGAAAAGGGCAAAACCAGCTCCCAAATCGGCCAAAATTTGCGCCAAATATTGCGGATGGCGGATATATTTATAAATCCCTTTTTGTACCAAATCATGTGTCCTGTAAATCAAAATATTCTGTGAATAATTTTGTCCCAGGGCTTTCACTGACATAATTTGAACCCAGGAGAAAATTATATAACATATAAGACTTATAATCCGTGCATTAAAATATTCACTTGAGTACGAAAAAGTACCAATTCCAAAAATACTAATCAATATGAAGAACACATTTATTGTA
>JAUZPC010000298.1 GCA_030706105.1 Bacteroidota bacterium
CAGACGGCTTCGGTTATACCGGGATTTAGAAATTTAGAGCAGGTGAAAGTTAACTTATCTTCTCAGGAGAAACCTCTTAATGACGATGAGTTTAACTTTATAAAGGATTTGTTCGCAACTAAAGAAGTTAAGTATAATTAGCCTTGAAATAATGGGGGAATTGTCTGAATTCGAATTTTTGATTTATGGATTCTATCAGACAATTCTCGCTTCTATGATGCTGCATTAATTGGGTGAGCCTAAATTGGGTATAGAAACATTTATATGTTATTGATCTAAATCAGCCGTTATTCTTTCCAATATAAGTACCTTTAAATAGTAATTATCTGTTATTTGCAGAGGTGTAAAATGCTTAATAATGAATTATTTTTTGACCATGTTTCTGAATACTATGATGATATGATCGGTTTTGATAAAGCATTGGTAAATAGGAAAGCAGTGCTTAAAACTTTTATTCGTCCTAATATGTCTGATGCCGTTGACCTGGGATGCGGGACCGGACTTGATTCGCTTTCGCTTGCATTAAACGGGCTTAATGTAACATCGTTTGATATTTCTGAGGGAATGCTTGAGCAGGCGGCAATAAGAGCCGATGAAATGGACGTAATAATTGATTTCAATAAGTCGTCTTTGCCGGATATACCGGAATCATTTCATGATAAATATAACCTGGCTGTTTCATTAGGAAATACTCTTGCAATTATAGATAGAAATTTACTAAAATCAACTATATCAAAAGCATACAGTCTATTGAAAAATGACGGGGAGTTTTTACTGCAAATTCTTAACTTCCCAAGGTTGATTAAGAACTCTGAAAGAATTATTAATATTACACGAAGTACAGAAAAATATTTTATCAGGTTTTATGACTTCCTTGATGATTCTGTGGATTTTAATATCTTATCTTATGAAGTTGCTAATCCAAAAAAGCATGATTTGGTTACAACCAAACTTTATCCATACTCCGTTGACGAAATAATAGCACTTCTTAAAGAGGCAGGGTTTACAAAAAATAATATATATGGCAGTCTAAGCAAATCCCAATTTGAACCGGAAAAAAGTAACGATGTTGTGATATTGGCAGAAAAATAGATTTGGTCTTTGTGCAAATCTATTTTAGCCAACAACCTGACTTGGCAAACAGAGTTCCAGGGTAATGACCATTACAATATTTATGTTAACGAGAAAAATTATAGTTTGCTTGTATTTTTAATTATTTTTAATGTATCAAGCAAAGTGCGGGGTCTATAATTTAGCTCTTTTCTTGCTTTCTCAATTACTAAGCCTGATTTTAACGGCCTCTTGGCAGGCTGTTTCAGTTCTTCCGTAATAATTGGTAAGATAAGTGATTTATCAAGCGTAAAGAAATCGGCAATCATTACAGAAAAATCATAGCGGGAAATAAACTCGCACCCTCCAACATTAAACAGACCATCTTTGGAAGTCTCTACAATTTTTACAATTGCATCGCAAAGGTCGGGGATAAAAGTAGGATTATTTATCTGATCCGTAACAATTTTAACTTGCTTGTTGTTCATAAGCTCCGTTACAAGCCACTTAACAAAATCAGGCCTGCTTTGCGATATCCCATATAGTACATTAGTTCTGATAATAGTGAAATT
Organism: Bacteroidota bacterium; assembly: GCA_030706105.1. Classification (GTDB taxonomy): domain Bacteria; phylum Bacteroidota; class Ignavibacteria; order Ignavibacteriales; family Ignavibacteriaceae; genus JAUZPC01. The sequence continues at coordinate 1,623 of JAUZPC010000298.1, forward strand.
GGATCCGCTGATTTTAAGCGCATTTTCAGAAGCAAGTTTAGTTCGGCCGTAATAACCTAATGGGTTTGGCTTATCGGTTTCTTTATAAGGCCCGGCCAGACCATCAAAAACATAATCTGAAGAGATATGAATTAGATGGATATCCTGAACTCGTGCAGTTTCTGCCATATATTCAACAGCTTTTACGTTTACTTTCCAGGCTTCTTCCCTCATCGTTTCGCTTTTATCAACATTTGTAAAAGCGGCAGCATTGATAATAAAATCAGGGTAGAAATTATAAATTGCATCCTTTACTGATTCTCTGTTAGTAATGTCGCATTGTATATACTGCGGATAATTGATAACTGAAGTTTCTTCAACCGACGAGGCCATTACTTCATAGTATCGGCTTCTGGAAAAATAATTAACCAGATATTGGCCAAGCATTCCGTTGGCACCGAAAATAATAATTCTTTTTTTAACTAATTGGTGATAATACATCTTTTTTCAAATTCTCTAATTGTTCTAAACTACTGTATGAAACCATAAAACCGGAAGCTTTAACTGCATATTCTAAAGCAGATGCAGCATCTTTTCCCTTATTGAAAAAATAAAAAAATGCAGCTCCAAAAACGTCACCGCATCCTATCATGTTATTTACCGGAACTCTTAACGCCGATTGGGTTACAGTTTTAAGCACAGAATTTTCTTTATAATATAATACTGCACCTTTGTCTTCTTTTGTAACTACTAAATATTGGTTATCTCTTGTTAAAACACTCTCAGCAATCTCTTCTTCTTTGTCCTTGGCAGATAACGTATAAAGCTCGTTTCTGTTTACCTGAATGACATTCAGACATTCTGCCCATTCAGCAAAATTATCAATCAGTTTATGTCTTCTGGTATTATCTTCTGCGCTTTCTTTTCTTGCCAGTGAGTGAACGTCCATATAAATAAGGCCGGAATATGCTTTCCTTATCCTTTTGAGTGTCTCAAGTGTAATATCATAACCGGTAATCATATTGATGAAAATGCCGTCATAACCGGAATAGTTATCTATGGTCAGGTTTATTCCAAGAGACAAGTTCTGATAAGTTTCATCCCGCTCTTTGTCTTTATACAGAGTTAAAGTTATTCTTGGAATCTCATTTATAAAATCAAAATACCTTTTATCTATGGAATCGTAAACAGGAGAGAAGAGATTTAATCTTTCTTTCTGCATTGCAGTACATAGATGCAAATTATCACTCGCTTCCATCAGTTTAAGAAGAGCTGCAACTGTATAAAATATACCGCCGGGTTTAACGGCTTCCGGTCCAATTCCATAAATATGGTCTTCAACCGACTGACCTATGAGTAAAAAATTCATTTATTCGTTTTCTCTTTATACAAACTTGAATTCAGTAACAAAAAATGAAGGGAACTGGTCTTGCAATAAAATGTTTATAGCTTTAGCTTTTTCAATTGAGCCGTAAGTCTCAGAATAATCATATTCTGCTACTGCGGATTTAAGAATATCAGAAGGTGAAGTAATCAAAACTTCTGCAAGATGGTCTCCGGCTGCTAATTTGTATTCATTCTTCCCGGTATCAGAAATCTGAACATCAGGGTGAAAGTGCAAGTTAAGGTTAACCTGGTGCTTCTTTCCTCCGAAAAATTCATCTTTTATTTTTAATGAATTTTTTTCTTTATTTAATATAAAAGAACGCTTGCAGATAGCAGGATCAGAAGAACCTGTATAAGCGTAATGCTGAACCGTTAAAATATCTTCTTCGCCAAGTGTATTCCATTCAATTATTTTTGGCTTTGTTAAATCTTCTTTTAAGCCAAAGATACCGTCAAATTCTGCTAAATCCGTTCCATCTATATATGCGGTATTATGTGCTTTAACGGAGCGGAATTCATTTCTGGTTTTCTCATCTTTATAAATTGAATAGGTCCCTGAATCAGTAATGAATAATTTATTCTTATAGAATACATCAAAGCTTAGTGTGTCGTTATGGCTTGGTGCCCCAAAGCCTATTTCCCCACATTTAATAAAAATATCCAAGTCCTTATTTCTCAAAAAATATATTCCGCCGGGCTCTATTGAAATTGACTTTTTTTCATGTTTCAGAGCATTAATCGAGTCATATTTTTTAAGAGCCTCTGTCCCAAATAAGAATAAAATTTCCGCCGTAGGTTTTGGGGCATAATATTTCAATGTCTCAATATTCAGATAATAAACTCCGAGAGCTGCCATATAGGTAAACTCTCTTTTCCTATGGGCATAATTAAACGGCAATATCCTGATAATGTAATCATCCCCAAAAGCAGGTATGGATTTATCTTCTCTAAGATATTCCAGAAACACTAAAAACATATTCTCAAGTATTGAAGAATAGCCGGATGAAAATTTCTGATTTCTCTTTTTAACAAATAGATCCGCATATAGTAATGTCTCCAGCACCAAAGTACTGCGCAGAACAGATTGTCCTTTGTAAACACCGGATATATATATCAGCCTTCTTGATTCCTGCTCAAAGCCAGCTTTTCCCATCGAAAAAATTTTCTGCCCATAACTGGTCTTATCAAATAGTAAACCGGCAGCCAGTAAACCCAAATAAGAAATTAAAAGCTCCGTGCCCCGGTTGGGTGAATAGTCCAGATTGTTTTCAATAAATACAGCGCTTTGAAGGACAAAATCCAGTAATTTATTTATTACTGCCGAGCTTACATCATTGGACTTAATTATAAAACC
>JAUZPC010000299.1 GCA_030706105.1 Bacteroidota bacterium
GGGAGAGGTCGTTTAGCAGCATATCTCTGTTTAGTTTATTTAAGCAGATCCCCCTGTGTCCCCCTTACGAAGGGGGACAAATGCAACCGGATAGATGTTTACGCAGTCTCCAAATCTAGTGGCAATTTAACAAAACCATGAAATGGTTAATAATTGTTGATTCAAAGAAATAATAATAATTCATAAATACCTATAAAATTAATACAAGTTCTCCCCTTATCTGTAGCCCCCACATAGTGGCAGGCTGAATGAAGCCGCAAGACGATTCGGGGCGAAATATAATAATTTGTCGCCAGATTTAAGACCCATGAAAATTAGAAACTCTTTAATTCATAAGATGAAAATCAACTCTTTCTGGTTAGCGTCAGTTCCCTGTCAGGGGCTATATCTCTTATAAAATCTTTATCGTGTGAAACTACTAACAAAGCACCCGCGTATTCATTTAGCATTAAGGTTAATTGCTCTATGCTTACAAGATCAAGGTTGTTTGTAGGTTCATCAAGCAGTATTAGTTCCGGGTTATTATTAGCCGCAAACAGGCAGGCCATTGCAGCACGCATCCTCTCGCCGCCGCTTAGTATTCCGGCTTTCTTATATACATCATCTTTGAAGAATAAAAACCTTGCCAGCCGAATTCTTAATTCATGTTCGGGAATCAATCCTTTGGAATAATGCATCATGTTATCAAAGATACTTATCCGGCTGTTAAGTAAGGACACTTCTTGGTCAAGAATACCTATTGAAGAGACACCAACTTTAAGATTGCCGACGGCAGGACGCAACTGTTCTGTTATAAGCCGCAGTAAAGTGGATTTGCCGGAGCCGTTTATTCCGCATAGATGAATTCTTTCGTTTCCGCGCAGCAGAAAATTCAGATTTTCTTTCCATAACATTGTTTTACCGTCATGGGAATAATTAACATCCGTGCAAGATATGATAACCTTTCCATCGGGAGCAGAATTATTGATGAAATCAATTTTCATTCTGCGTTCAACCGGAAGTTTTGCTTTTGCCTCTTGCAATTCTTTCTCGCTGTCTGTTACGCGCTTCTCATGAAGTCCCTTTACCCTGCTTAAAGTTTTTTCACCCCGGCCAATAAGTTGATTAAGTGCTCCTTTTGGAATGCCTCCATCCTTATAATAATTCCCTGTCGCTTTAGTTCTGGTGGCCTGCCGTAGCAGCGAGGCTTCTTTTTCCTTAATGCGTTTTACAAGCAAATTATCTGCTGCCTGAACTTCATTTTCAATTGCCTGAATTTCTACAGCCCTTTGTTCCATATATAAATCAAAGTTTCCGCCATAGATTTTTGCCTGAGAAGGAGTAATCTCTATTATTCTATCCATCAGCCGTAGCAGTTCTCTGTCGTGGCTTATAACCAGCAGTCCTGCTTTGCAGGTATTAACAAAAGTGTAAATAAACTCTCTCATTTTATGGTCAAGATGATTGGTGGGCTCATCAAGGATAATGAAATCAGGGCCAGTTATCAGCATCGCGCTCAAAACACAGCGCACCTGTTCGCCTCCGCTCAAAGTTGAAAATTCCCTTTCCGGCTCCAGGTATTCTATGCCAGTTTGCTGCATGGCGCTTAACAGTCTCTGCTCTAAATCCCAGTCATTCTCCATCAGAATAAAATCTTCATTACTTCCGTTACCTGCCGTTATCTTTTTTAGTGCTGCATATTTATCCGTAATGTTAAAAACAGAAGTAAGAGATTTGCCATTATGGATTGAAAGGTTCTGCGGGAAATAGGCAACGGAGCCGTCAGTAAAAACTTTTCCTTCAGACGGCAGAATTTTATTGACTATTATCTGGGCAAGTACAGATTTTCCCGTTCCATTATTCCCGGTTAATCCTGATTTTTCGTTATTGCAGGCAAATGTGATGTTATGAAAAAGATTTGAACCATCGGGGCGGTTCCATGAAATATTATTAATTACTACACGCGACATATAAACTCCGTTTATTTATGATAATAAATTAGTATTCCGCCTTATGGCGGGTATCATCTTTACAAACGAGTTTATATTCTCACTGAATCACCTTAATTAATTTATGAAACCTGATGTGTAAATATATTAAAAAGGTTGTTTTTGTAAAATGGGAAAATAATTATTAAGGCAAATAGTAAAAGCACCATATGCTTTATCCAGGTGATTAGTATAAATATTCTTTATGGTTTATTTTTGTTTTATGATTTTTTTATTACCTAAATGAGTATGCGTACATTTTATATACTTATCCTTGTTTGTTTAACAAGCCTGACTATTTATCCCCAGTCAGATATGATTAGAGGGGTGGATGTTTCCTTTTTGAAAAAGATTGAGGATAATAATGGCCTATTTAAAGAAAATGGTGTTGGTAAGGATGCTTTACGGATATTTAAAGACCACGGAGTTAATTATGTACGGCTGCGCTTGTGGAACAATCCTTCGGACGGCTATTCCAATCTGGCTTCAACAATACAACTGGCAAAACGCATAAAGCAGATGGGAATGCAGTGGCTTCTGGATTTCCACTATTCCGACACCTGGGCAGATCCTGCACATCAAACAAAGCCGGCAGCTTGGGCAAATTTAACAACCGCCGCTTTGAAAGACAGTGTTTATTCTTTTACCAAAAACACGTTACTCACTTTAAAACAGGAAAATGTACTTCCCTCAATGGTGCAGATAGGCAATGAAATTACCGGCGGTATGCTTTGGAATGACGGCAGGGTCGGAGGAGCATATGAGACTTCTGCCCAATGGATGAATTTAACGGAGCTTCTTAAAAAAGGTCTGCTGGCGGTGCAGGAAATAAATGCCGAAGGTGCCCAAATTAAAACAATTATCCATTTAGATGCAGGCGGGGACTCATCTGCCTGCAAGTGGTTTTTAGACAGTCTTGCTGCTCATAATGTTCAGTATGATTATATCGGATTATCATACTATCCCTGGTGGGGCGGGCCTCTTTATAAATTAACGGCAAATCTTAGTATGCTTGCAAACCGTTATAATAAAGAGATCCTTCTGGCGGAGACTGCATATCCCTGGACTTTACAATGGAATGACAATACAAATAATGTAGTGGGGCAGGCTTCGCAGTTGTTGCCCGGATATCCCGCAACGGTAGAAGGGCAAACGAGTTTCCTTAACGTTATGAAATCAATAATCAGGAATGTTCCATTGCAAAAAGGACTTGGGTTCTTCTACTGGGAACCGGATTGGATTTCAACTGCTGCATTCGGCTCCGGATGGGAAAACCTGGCTCTCTTTGATTTTTCAGGTGAAGTACTTAGCTCAATACATTCGTTTGAACAGGGAACTGCCGTTCAGGATAATCCCGCTGCTAAAAAAACTTTCCTGCTCATGCAGAATTATCCTAACCCTTTTAACCCCGTCACCAGAATCGATTTCGTTCTGCCTGAGCGGGCATTTGTTATTTTGAGTATATATAATCAGCTTGGGCAAAAAACAGCACAACTGTTAAGTGGAGAAAAAGAAGCAGGCCTCCATAGCATTGAGTGGAATGCCAACAAGCTGGCAACCGGAGTTTACTTCTATGAGCTGAGGACAGCACAATTTAGGGCGGTAAAGAAGCTTACTTTAATAAAGTGAGAAATAATTTTGCCTGATTTATTAACATTTAGGTAACATTTAATTCATATTAATGTGTTAGCTTTACATACCAAAACTTGGCACCCTATGAATTCAGAATTGATAGTTAAAGATAATATTTCGATAAATACAGTAATAGCTGATCTGAACTTATTCTCCATTTCCCTTGACAGTAAAGACCAGTTAAGAAATGCATTAAAAATATTAGAGATAGAGAAGTCCGCCCCCGGAATTATAATAAATAAAGCCGATAAGTTTTATAAGCTGCTCCCCAAGTATCATTTATACCAGCTTATGAGCAAACCCTATATGCTTGAGCTTTTTATAGATAAACCTATTGAATACTTCTGCAATGAAATTCTTGATGATTATTGTTTAATGCTCCCCTCTTATACTTTTATTGCCGAGGCTGCTGAAAAAGCCCTTTTAAGAGACAGCAAATACAGAAATGATCCCATTGTTGTAAGGTTTGATGACGATGATTACAAGATATTGGATTTTGATCAACTGCTTTTAGCCCAGACACATATTCACCTGATGACAACGCATTCATTAAAGGAGGCTATTTCATTCAAGAATGAAATTTTGGGTATTGCTTCGCACGACCTGAAAAATCCGCTGCATATAATATTAAGCTTCATTCAGGTACTTTCTGACGATGAGCTTGATAAGGCAGAACAGCAATTGTATAAGGGATATATTAAAGATAGCGCAAATGCAATGCTGGATCTTATA